>NZ_JAUBTN010000042.1:0-55673 GCF_036705055.1 Microcoleus sp. CZ3-B2
TTAGTCATTAGTCATTAGTCATTAGTCATTAGTCATTAGTCATTAGTCATTAGTCATTAGTCATTAGTCATTGGTTAGTTAACCGTAGGGTACAGGGCCTAAGAGCACTTGACACCGGATGTTGCGGGTGCAATGCCCGGTGCACCTTGCTAATTACCAATTACCAATTACCCATTACTTCTAACTAATGACCAATGACTAATGACTCTTTACCCCTTCCCCAAATAGCTATTTAACTTTTCCCTAAATACGCCTTGCAAACAGTTTTCAGGTGCGTCACCACCCTTAAATTTCCCAGAAAAAACCACAATCTAATAGCGACGCACCTGACAAATAGGATTCGTGAAAACCCTCCGCTGCATCTCGCCCAATACTAATGATTGTTGCAAGATTTCTGGGAAACGATATTAAGACTGTTGAATCAATAGAATTAGTTGGTAAGAATTCTCCCTCTAGGGGAACCGTACTTTTGAGCTATTGCATCCACTTTCATTTCTTGTTGTTGAATTCTTTGGTGGTATTTGTTGGTTGCATAATCTTCATCATGATAACCAGTTACTCCTGGCCATATACTTCCAACTGTTTCCAAAGACTCGGCGATCGCTAACATCATGTTGGTCAAACTAGGAAACCATAAAGAGTCACCATCTTCGTCTTGTCGTATCACAGGTGAGTTTGCAACCTGTGTTTCAGAACCAGCAATGGCTAGACAACCATACTCATAGGAAACAAATGGGAGATACTTTGAATCGTTAACACATGAAGAATAATATCTTTCTGCCTCCTCAATAGATAGCCAATGAATTAAGTCACTTGCGTTTCCTAAAAATCTCTCCAGCGCACAGGAATATGTCGGATTACTGTATGAACCATCGGAATCATGCGTCATACCTACAGGTGCGCCGGCCCACTGATAAAATTCATATACTTCATCAGATAGCTGAAGTGGGAAAAAACAGAGTTCTCTTTCAATTTCTTCTCTGCGTCTATCTGGCTTGCTGAGATGACAGTAAATACTGATTCGCTCAAGAGCTTCGGTCATCATAGACATAGTTTCTTCCTCCCGAATTAACTTAAAAATGCTGCTATTATCTTGTCAAAATAACACAGAATTATCATTACATAAGCGGAGACGACTTAATAGCAGATTACCAATTCCCAATCCCCAATTCCCAATCCCCAATTCCCAATCCCTCCGCTTCGCTCCGCCCAATTCCCATATTTAACTTTCCCCTAAATAGGCCTTGCGAACAGTTTCATTTGACTGCAAATCGCTAGCAGTACCGGCAACTACAACCTCACCAGTTTGAATGACATAGCCGCGGTGAGCTACACTTAAAGCCATCCGGGCGTTTTGTTCTACCAATAAAATAGTAGTTCCGCCCGCATTAATATCGCGGACGATCGCAAAAATTTGACTCACCAACATCGGAGCCAAGCCCATACTCGGCTCATCCAATAATAACAAACGGGGGCGCGACATCAAAGCACGGGCGATCGACAGCATTTGCTGTTCCCCCCCGCTGAGAGTTCCCCCTTTTTGACTAATTCTTTCTCGCAGACGCGGAAATAAATTTAAAACTTTTTCCATATCAGACTTGATACCGAGAGTATCGTTGCGGAGATAAGCCCCCATTTCCAGGTTTTCTTGTACCGTCATGCGCCCAAAAATCAGCCGCCCTTCCGGGCTTTGAGAAATTCCCAAACGGACGATCGCCTCTGTAGAAAGCGACTCCAAAGGCTTTCCCTCAAACAGTAAAGTACCTTGGCGCGGGCGCAGCAGCCCTTGAATCGTGCGGAGAGTGGTAGTTTTCCCCGCCCCGTTGCTACCGATTAATGTCACAACTTCTCCCTGCGAGACAGTTAGCGATACCCCTTTGAGAGCGTGAATATTTCCGTAATAGGTGTGAATGTCTTTAATTTCTAGCATAATTGCTCTTTCTACCTTATCCTTTGTTATATCGTCCCGACTAAGTATAAAATTTTATTGCATTTATTTAAAATTAACCTTTTCTATAGTAAACCAGAGCATCTCGCGAACTTAAAATTATCTGTGCCAATCAGTGTTTATCTGCCTTAAATTTGCGGTTGACCGACTAATTGTATTAACCGTGAACATCATCTTCTTTTCCTAAATATGCCTCAATCACGCGAGGATCGGCGCGAACTTCTGCCGGAGTTCCCTCAGCAATTTTAGTACCGTACTCCATCACACTAACGCGATCGCTAATTCCCATCACCACCTTCATATCGTGTTCAATCAGCAAAATGCTCAAATCTAACTCATCGCGAATCAAGTAAATAAACCGAGTTAGATCGGCCGTTTCATTCGGGTTCATTCCCGCCGTCGGTTCGTCCAAAAGTAACACTTTCGGATCGGAAGCCAAGGCCCTGGCAATTTCCAATCTCCGCTGGTCGCCGTAGGAAAGGTTTTTTGCCAACTCCAGCGCTTTAGAAGCACCTAAACCGACAAAATCCAGCATAGTCAGCGCTTTTATTTTAGCTTCCCGTTCCTCCACTATCGCAGTCGGCGGGCGGAGGATTGCACCCAACAAACCTGTTTTCATTCTGCTGTGCCTGCCTACCAAAACATTATCCAGCACAGTCATATTGTTAAACAAGCGGATATTTTGAAAAGTTCTAGCAATGCCGAAACTTGTCAGGCGATCGGGAGGCAAACCCGTGATATTCTTATTTTGGAGGAGCAAGTTACCGGCAGTAGGTTTGTAGATACCCGTCAGCATATTAAAAAAAGTGGTTTTACCCGCACCGTTGGGGCCGATCAAACTGGCGATCGAGCCTTTTTCTAAGGTTAAACTAACCTGGTTGACTGCTGTCAAACCGCCGAATTTCATGGTAAGTTGCTGTGCTTCTAATAATGACATTTTGGTTTTATTCCTAATATTTTATATTGAAGTGTGAGATTTCACGCAGGCTTCTGAATCAACTTGGGAGATTGTCAGACATATTCTCTAATGTACAAACAAAATAGAACTTAAAAAGATTAGATTCGAGGGAACGGCGAGGGCGATATTGTACGTGCAAATCTGCCGTCGAAAAGTTCTCAATAAGTTTGAGATTGAGTTCGTCAGCCAAAGTTTCGATATTATCAAAACCAGTAATCCACGGTGCATACATACTTTCGTATCGATCTATGTAATCATTGATATCTTGGTAGCCCGTGGTTCTCAAAATCACCCGCTCTGACATATAATCAAAGGACAATCGAAAACTCTTCACATTGTCACGAATTTGTTCCAACGTCAATATTACATCTTTTTTGGCAAGCAAGGTTGTGTTGCCTTCCCACAAAAAATATATCGGGCGCTCGAAATCTACTTCACTCTCTTTCAGTAAAGCTATTAAACCATCTTTGATGTAATCTCCGGGAATGTAGCGAACATTGGCGCTAATTTTATTGGCTTTGAGAGTTTCTTCTTTTAATTCAAGAGTGTCGCGCTCGTCTATTTCAAAATAAGTGACTTTTTCTCCATTGATTCTGGCAGGGCGAGTGTCTAAACCAGAACCTAAAATAACTACTTGCTTGCAACCTCCTAAAATTTGATTTGACAAAACGTCATCAAAATACTTAGTTCGCAACTTAATCATTTCTTTAGCAGCGGGAGAGTTTTGAGAAATTTTGGCCGCTATTTTTTTTGTTGCCTCATTCAGCCATATTTTTACGACATTATCAGTGTAAAGAGGAATAGTTTCTTGATTTTCTTCCGCTCTAAATTCGGCAACGATAACAGCAGTACCAGTTACATTGTTCATGGCTAATTTTTCAGCTTTACTATTGACTTCTGGCATCTGCTAAAGATTCATTACTCGCTTCACTATCTGAATGCAATTCAGCTTGGTGGAGCTTGTCGGGAATCAGCCCCTCGGGCCGCACGACCATCATCACAACGAGTGTTAAACCAAAGAGAAATAAACGCATTTGAATCGGGTCTAAACTGGTGGCGAGAAAGTCTGCTAACTGGGGAATTGCAATTCTGGGAAGTACAAAAGTATTCAGGAAACCTTTGAGGACTTCGGCTAGTTGGGGTAGATAAAGCCGATCGGCAGACATGATAATGATAGCGCCTAAAATCACCCCGGTCATGTTGCCCAAACCGCCTAAAATCACCATACACAGGATGATGACCGACACCGAGAAGTCGAAGACGCTGGGAAAAATTGCGCTGATATAGGCGGCGTAAAACGCGCCTGCAAACCCCGAAAATGTGGCTCCCATCGCAAAAGCCGAAAGTTTGGTTTTGACCAGGTTAATGCCCATCGCACTAGCCGCTAATTCATCTTCGCGCATGGCATTCCATGCCCGTCCCAAGCGGGAATCTCGCAGCCGCGAAATCATGAAGTAAGCGAAGACGACGAGCAGTAAAATTAGGTAGTACCAGGGAAAGTAGTTGCCGGTGCTGAATGTGCCGATGATGGGGAGAGATGGACGCCCGATCGGGTTGATGCCTGCTTCGCCGCCGGTGAGGTTAAAAGGTCGATCGCACCCAACCAGACACAGCACCAATTCCGGCTTGCCCAAAATTGAAGCCACAATCTTCGAGATTGGTTCGTCGATCCGAATGTCGGTTAAATTCCGAAATATCACGGGGATAATTTCGCCAAAACCGAGGGTAACAATTGCCAAATAATCGCCCTTGAGTCGCAGGGTGGGAATACCCAGGATAACGCCCGCTATTCCAGCTACACCGGCGGCGATCGGCAAAACCACCCAAAAATTCCAAGCAATATTTACTTGTCCAGAAGATAGCAAAGCCGTCGTGTAAGCGCCGATCGCAAAAAACGCCGCATATCCCAAATCCAACAACCCCGCAAAACCCACAGTAATATTCAAACCCAGCGCCAACATAATAAAGATTTGAATCTGTACTACCGTAGCAATCCAGCCAGTTTGAGCTTCGAGGTCGATAAACGGAAACAGAATTAGAATAAAAGCTAATGTCACCAGAGTCGCCAGCCGTTGACGTTGCGGCGGTAAACCTTGCAAAGCACCCATTAACGAAGCTGTCAAAATTGCGATCGCCAAACTGCAAATTCCGTACAGCAAAGTAGTAGGTAAAGCCACAGCAGATTGACCGGAAAAAGGTCTAACTAAAACCCCTTCTAGTACGCTAGCAACCAACAGCCAAACGCCCAAACCCAAACCCGCAAAACAGCCAACTGTTGCGCCAATTTTTGGGTTTTGAACTTTCTGATCTTGACAACTCATGAAGCCGCCCGCCGTGCCCATCAGCCACCCGATGACCGTGCCGCTCCAACCGCCGAATAACACAACAGTCAAAAAGGCGATCGCCCCTAAAATACCAGTCGATTTAATTGCTTTGATTATTTTATTTGACATAAAAAGAAGTCATTAGTCAGTGGTCATTAGTCATTAGTCAGTAGTCAGTGGTCATTAGTCATTAGTCATTAGTCAGTAGTCATTAGTCAGTAGTCAGTAGTCAGTAGTCAGTGGTCATTAGTCAGTAGTCAGTAGTCAGTAGTCATTAGTCATTAGTCAGTAGTCATTAGTCAGTAGTCATTAGTCATTAGTCAGTAGTCATTAGTCATTAGTCAGTAGTCATTAGTCATTAGTCAGTAGTCATTAGTCATTAGTCATTAGTCATTAGTCAGTAGTCATTAGTCAGTAGTTAGATCAAAGAATGCTAGGAATCGCAGTTATATATGCGACTGATGCGGGCAGTGCCAACTTCTGCCTCAATCAATGCGATCGAGTGCTTGTCGTGGAAACTGTCATCAGGCTAGCTACAGTTTAAAGTCTTTTGAGTTCGATTGTTGCACCAAAAGCGACGAAAATTCAAATATACTGGAACTGTTACCGAAACACACTTCAAACGGGCGATCGCGATATGGTACAAGCTCCTCAAAAAACGGTAGTCTTGCAATATCAGGGTTTTGATGGTCTGTCAACCGTTTCATCCCCGAATCATCATTCTCTGCGGGACTACCCGAATTTAATTATCTACCCATCGTTACCAGGCAGAGCCTAGGAACCAGTTAAATTTTTGAGCTGGGTGAAACCAGGGAATATTTAATTCGATCGCGATCGCACTTTTTAGGCGATCGCAAATCCCGTATGTTTGCGTACTTCCGGCGAATGAAACGCCAAAACAATGCAGTTTTCAGGAACACCACCCTCCAGTAATTCATCAGTAATCCCGTCTTCAATACCATCATAATGAATCCAGAGTTTGCCGTTCCGAATTTCAACGTGAACGAGGCAGTAGTGAAGTCGCTTTTGGCCCTTCCAGCCTTCACTCATCAATAAAAAATCATTTCGGTCTTCGCTGACAATGACTTTATTATTAATCTGGGCATATCTGTAAGGTAGGCTGGCATAGTACGACAGAGTTTTATAAATCAACTCGCGGTATTCATCTAGTTTATCCATCTGGTAATAACCTCCTGAATCCTATCGACAACGATAATTTTCATTACTCCATCTACGAGAACAACTTGCACAATATCTGCACCAATTTCCAGAAGCAGATCCTAGAGCTTTTTCGTCATAAACACGCTATTTGGGTCATCAATGTAGTCAGCAAAAGATCCTCGGTACTCGAACCCATATCGTGTGTACAAGGCTCGTGCCGAGGCGAACTCAGGAAAAGCCCCTGTTTCCAAATTCAGGCGATCGTAAGCACGCCGTTCGGCTTCTTTGATGATGTGTTCAAGAATCTTTGAGGCGACACCCCTACGGCGGTGAGTATTGGCGGTACGCATTGATTTGACTTCACCACTTCTTGCATCTAGTTCTTTCAATGCCCCGCATCCGAGTAATTCATCGCCCTCCCAAGCTGTCCAGAAAGTAATATCGGGCGATCGCAATGCCTCTAAATCAAGAGCATGAACGCTTCCAGGCGGGGTAATCTCATGCATATTTTCGAGATGTTCCCGGAGTAAGTCAGCGATCTTTTTACCTGTTAGGTCATCTTCGCGAATTTCCAATTGACTCATCTCCTTAATTTGCTGGGGAATTATACTCTATAAGGGTTCACAGAATCCCGCATTCTGCCTGATAATGCAGATCCGGAGGCTCTGCCTCCAATTTTACCAAGCGAGGCAGAGCAAGAGTGATATCGGTTCCCAGGCAGAGCCTAGGAACCATTTAAAGTATCTTTTGCCATTATTTCAACCCTGCACATTCAAACCTTCTCCTGAACATTCTCGCCCAACAAACCCCCTGGCCGAAAAGCCAAAATCACCACCAAAACCCCAAACACCCAAGCATTAGTCCAGCGGCTCGACAAATACTGATCGCTCAAAGACGAAAGCACCCCAATCAAAACCCCTCCTAACATCGCCCCCACAATATTGCCAATCCCCCCCAAAACCGCCGCCGTAAAAGCCCTCAAACCCGCCGTAAAACCCATCGTAAAAACAATAGTATTATTGTACAAACCAACCAAAAGTCCAGCAGAACCAGCCAAAGCCCCACCAATCAAAAAAGTTAGAGCAATAATCTGATCCACATTAATCCCCATAATCTTAGCAGCATCGCGGCTTTGAGCCGTTGCCCGCATCGCCTTTCCCAGACGAGTGTACTGCACAAACACATGAAGCAAAACCATCAATACAACCGCCACCACCAACACAATTAAATCCTTAGTGGTAAACACAATACTGGTTTCAATTCCCAAAAATTTGAGAATATCAACTCTGGGCAACAAATCGGGAAAACTTTTCGGAGCAGCCGAATTAGAACCCATCACCGGAATAAAAGCTTTTAAACCTCCCCAAAACAACCCCATATTTTGGAAAATGAAAGAAACCCCGATCGCCGAAATTAAAGGAGCCAAACGCGGAGCATTCCTCAAAGGCCGATAAGCGTACTTTTCCACAACAATATTCAGCCCCGCACAAAACGCCGAACATACAACTAAAGCAACTAACATCACCGGTATAGCAACAGCTAAAGGTGCGCCGTCTTCAATGCCAAAAGCCCCGAACACGGTGAGGGCAGCAAAAGCACCCAACATATACAAATCGCCGTGAGCAAAATTGATTAATTCAATAATGCCGTAAACCATCGTATAACCCAAAGCAATAATCGCAATCAGCGCGCCGTTGACAAGACCAACTAATAATTGTTGAATCAAAACTTCAGGGCTGCTGGCTATTTCCCCAATAATTTTGGGCAAGTCAAATCCGGCGATCGGCCCTAACAACAAAACTATATAAGCTACACCTAGATATAAGAGAATACTTTTCCAGTTTTTCATAATTATTCGTAATTGGGCATTGAAAATTGGGCATTAGGAACATTCATTCTACTTGTTTCTAGGTAGATATTATAAACGCGGATTCAGAGGCTCTACCTCATTTTTTATAATAGAAAATCGAGGCGATTTTCCTGCTATAAAAGTGAGGCAGAGCCTCTAGATATCAGTTCCCAGGCTCTGCCTGGGAACCAGTTAAAACCACTAATGACTGAGGACTAATGACTGAGGACTAATGACTGAGGACTAATGACTGAGGACTAATGACTGAGGACTAATTATTCCGTTTTGAGGGCGCTCACAAACTCCCACTTACCATCTTTAACAACATTTCCTGACATTGTAGTCAAACTCGTGTCGCCGTTGGTGTCAAAACTCCAAGTGCCGAGTACCCCGTTAAAATCCTTAGTTGCCAAGACAGCATCGCGGATCGCAGCGCGGTCATTTTTGCAGACTTTGTTAATTGCGCCGATCGCCACTTTAGCAGCTTCATAGGCGTAAGCTGCATAAGCTTCCGGTTCAGCATTATATTTTGCCTTGTAACTTTCGTACCACTTCGCGCCCTCACCAGTCAATTCTTTAGGAGGCAAGCCGCCAAAAGTAGCATAAACACCCTCGGCATCTTTGCCTCCGGCATCAATTAAAGCTTGCTCTTTAATGCCGTCGGGCCCCATGAACTTAACTGCATCAGCGGCCATCCCGACATTTCTCATGTCTTTAATTATTTGTCCGGCGTTGCTCTGAGTAGTGCCGCCAAAGTAAATCATGTCTGGATTTAAAGCTTTGATTTTATTCATTAACGCCTTGTAGTCGCTAGCTTTAATATCAATTCCCTCCCGGCCTAGGACTTGAATTCCCAACTTTTTAGCCGTTGCTTCAAAAACGTCAGCGATACCTTTCCCGTAAAGTTCTTGGTCGTCGAGAATGAAGACTTTTTGCACTCCTAAAGATTTTGCCCAGTTTCCCGCAACAGCCCCTTGAAGGTCATCAGCAGGGACAACGCGGGTGAAATTGCGAGTGCCTGCAGGATAATAAACGTTGGGTTCTTTGGGTTCGCCTTTTCCTGGTTTAGTCAGTCCCGGATAGGTGTTTGCCGGACTGATCATGACGATGTTAGCTTGGTTGAGCACGGGAATGGAAAGTTTGGCTGCACCGGAGTTGTAGTGACCGATAGCGGCAACTACCGAACCGTCAGCGACTATTTTGTTAGAGTTGGACGTTACCTGTGCCGGGTCCCATTTGCCGGCGGCGGCGGTGGCGTCATCGAGCACTTCGTATTCGATTTTGATTTTGCCGTCGCAAGCTTTGGAGTCAGTTTCGGCTAGTGCTTGTTTGATGCCGTTGACCATTGTTTGAGATTGACCCAAGGCGCTGCCTGTCATGGGGAGCATGGAGACAATTTTGACAGTATTTGGGTCTTTGGGGGCGTTGACTGCGACGGTAGAGGCTGCTGGAGTCGCTCCGGGAGTTGTGGCGTTTGGTGCTTGAGGATTTTGGCAGCTAGCGCACAGGGAGGCTATGCCGGCGGCGAGGAGTATTGTCCGCAATCGGGCCGCGCCCGGATTCTGGGTTGAGTTGGTTGTTGAGTGTGTGGCACTGTTGCCCCCTGATTTCTGGGAAAAGTTCATAGGTTGGTTTGTTTGTTGCTTGCGTCTTTGCATATTTTCACTCTGTCAGTCTGTAAGTCAAGAGTTAGCACAAGTTTAAAAAATTTGTGTCAACTCTCAAAGATACACTGCTGCCACAAGAAGCTCGGGAATTGGGTCATATCTGATTCAATTACCTGCTAAGATTTTTGAGTATTTATTGACAATGCTTGAACTGCAACGATAGAAATAGCATCATCACTAATACTTGACATAATATTACTTGCGCCATCTGCATCCTGTCACTACGTCAATGTCGGCGATATCCAAAATTTAGATTTTAAAAATGGCTTATTCGCCTGGGTATGCTTGGTATTCTGCGATCGCAGTTTGGATTTCCTCAGCGGAGACGTTTGCTTGTTCTGATTTCGAGTAAATCAGGTGTAAAACAACCTGAGTCGGTGATTCAACTTGATAAATCAAACGATAACCACCGCTCTTACCAACTTGAGCATCACTGTTTTTAGCCCGGACTTTGTAAACGGTGTATTGGGTGCCTGCAATCTGGTTTCCGATGAAGTTTCCTTGGATAATCTGATCGAGCACGGGCTGAACATCCGTTTGAATTTGACGATACTTTTTAGCAAGTCCCTTGAGGCGACATTTGAAGAGTGCGGTGAATTTGAGTTGGACTGGCAGATCAGACATTGATGCCGTCCCAGAGTTCCTCGATGGGGAAAGTTTGTCCAGCTTTGGCTTGGTGGAAGGAGGCTTTCAGGTCAACGAGGATTTGGTCGTTGGAATCGGTGTCTGAATCAAAATCTGAGTCAAAATCTGGGGCGAGATCGGTTTGTGTCCGACTGGTCAAAAATTCCAGGAATGTCAGGGTTTGCTCTAAAATCGATTCAGGAGTTCGATCGATCGCTTCTAGAAGGCGTTGTTTAATCGGCGACATAAGATGACCTCTAAATCTAGCTCCTCCGATCTTATCAATAATTCTATTGCGTGTTTCCTATTGATAACCTGCTCGATCGCCCGCGATGCACGACTTGTCACAACTAACGATGCTCTTTCGTCTTATCTATAAATACCTCACAGGCTTCAACAGGAGGTTCCTAGATGAGAATTTTTGTTGCAGGTGCAACGGGGGCGATCGGTCGTCCGCTGCTCGCCCAATTGCACAGCGCAGGACATGATGTAGTGGCGTTAACCCGCACTCCCGAAAAAGCACGGATTTTAGCTGAACAAGGTGTGGAACCGGCGATTGCAGATGTCTTCGATGCAGATGCTGTCAAAGCTGCTGTCATTCGCGCTCAACCGTTCGCTGTAATCGAACAACTCACCTCTCTGCCTAAAACCTACACCCCTGAGACAATGCAGGCGGCAGCACAACTGAACGATCGCATCCGTCTCAAAGGGGGCGCTAATGTCCTAGCGGCAGCGCAAGCGGCTGGTGTGCGTCGTTACATCAGGCAGTCGATCGCATTTTGGGCGATTCCCGGTACAGGATTGGCAGACGAAGAAACACCGTTAGCCTTAGATGCCTCGCCCGCAGTTGCAGACGGAACCCGCACCCTGAATGAGATTGAACATCCCTTACTAGGGAACCCCAATCTAGAAGGAATTATCCTGCGTTACGGCTTCTTCTACGGGCCCGGCACTTGGTACGCAACCGATGGAGACGTTGCCGAACAGGTGCGGCAGCAACAATTCCCGATCGTCGGAAATGGCGATGGGCTATGGTCTTGGGTTCACATTGAGGATGCGGTCTTCGCGACGGTGGCGGCAGTCGATCGGGGAAATCCCGGTATTTACTTAATTGCGGACGATCGACCCTTAGAGGTGCGCCTGTGGCTTTCTGCTTATGCCCAGTGGCTCAATGCTCCACCGCCACCGCAGGTATCAGTTGAGGATGCTCTGCGAATCAGCGGTGCAGATGCTGTCTACTATGGCACCCAGATACGAGGTGTCTCCAATGCCAAGGCAAAACGCGAACTAAATTTTCAGCCTCGATCGTTGGAATGGCTTGTTAAAACTGCCGTAGAAGAGGGCCAACTGAGAATTTAATCTCGATCGAGCTAACACTAGGAGTTGTCTAAAAAGCTTTCTAATCAGGGAGAAAGAAGATGAAACTTGCTCAATATGGAACAACGATCGCGGTCATCCATGCGATCGCCAACGGACTGCATGGTTTAGCGCATCTGGAAATCCCAATTCCCCTCTCTCTGCTTCAGAGTTTGTTTGTGGGTATTGTGATTGTTCTGATTCCCATCATTGCAGCCGTTTTGCTTTGGACGCAGTTCTACCGCATTGGTATCTGGCTCTTGCTCAGTTCAATAGCAGGATCGTTCCTGTTTGGGTTCTACAATCATTTCATCGCGATTAGTCCAGATCATGTGTCTCAAGTTGCATTTGAAGGCTGGGGTTTGCTGTTCCAAGTCACAGCCATCGTGATATTAATTGTGGATGGATTAGGAACTGGAATTGGCTTGTGGGCCTTGAGAACTATTCAGCAAAAAGAGCAGGGGGCTTTATGAGTTCTCTGGATGACTTTAACCATCATCGTCCGTTGCTGTTCTCGATCGCCTACCGAATGCTCGGCACTGTCACAGATGCCGAAGATATGGTACAAGAAACCTTCCTGCGCTGGCAACAGACGGCAAGCGAAACCGTGCGATCGGCAAAGACTTATCTAGCAACTATCATCACGCGCCTCTGTATCGATCATTTGCGATCGGCGCGTGTCCAACGAGAACAATACGTCGGTACCTGGCTACCAGAACCGATGTTAACGCCACAATCTGAAAATACAACCGATATCATGGAATTAGCAGACTCGCTCTCGATCGCATTTTTAACTGTAATGGAGCGTTTATCTCCGATCGAACGGGCAGTATTTCTACTCCGCGATGTCTTTGACTACGACTATGACGAAATTGCTCAGATGGTTGGCAAGAGTTCCACTAACTGTCGCCAAATCCTGCGGCGGGCGAAGCAGCATCTTGCCGACCAACGTCCTCGTTTCCCAGTTTCCAGGCTGCAGCAAGAGCAGATTACAGCCCAATTTTTAGATGCCTCCACCAAGGGCGATTTGCAAGAATTGTTGCTGTTACTGGCGAAGGATGTGACGTTTTGTTCAGATGGTGGAGGCAAAGTGATTGCAGCCATCAAGCCGATACAGGGCGCAATGAAAGTAGCTCGAATGCTATTGGCTATTCGTCGCAAATGGATGCTTAATGCTGTATCTAGCTTAGCCGAGATTAACGGACAACCAGGCATGATTCAATATCTGGATGGCCACATTCACAGTGTGATGACGTTTGAGATTGTCAATGGCTATATCCAGTCTATTTACAGTGTGCGGAATCCAGAAAAGCTAGAGCGGATTTGCCAGGATATATCTTTGGAGTAATAGCCTAAAACTAGCGGTTTCAACCCCCAAATTATCTATGAAAACACTACTGAAAAAATCCGTATTACTGCTTGCTCTACCAATCTGTGTGTTAGCTAATTTTTCCTTGCCTGCATCTGCTGATTCTACTGCTGACCTCATACTCAGTATGAAATGCCAGGGTGGTTACAACATCAATCTTTGGAAAAAGAAGGCTTCAGGTGAACTGCTCTATCGCTCGATTAGTTCCAAGGGTAATTTAAGTTTGGGCGGAGGTACTAGCAAAGCGACAGAAGGGGTTCGAGTCTATAAGTTTCGGAAGGGTAATTATGAATATTGGGTGTGGGATGGCACGTTGGACAGTCAGCAGTCGGGAACTTTAGAAGTGTATAAAAACAACCGTATCTTGATGCAGCAATCTTGTAGGAAAAGTTGAATTCTCTAGCCTGACTAAGTTAATCGATTACATACAACGAAGCAGGAGAATGTTATGACGAACTATGACTACATTGTGATTGGTGCAGGTTCGGCAGGCTGCGTTGTCGCCAACCGTTTGACAGAAGACAGTGAAACAACTGTGTTGTTGCTCGAAGCTGGCAACCCGGATACTAAACCGGAGATTCAAATCCCGGCAGAATGCTTCAACTTACTAGGCTCCGAGGTAGACTGGGCATACTTCACAGAACCCGAACCTTACCTCAATAACCGCAAAATCTTTCACCCTCGCGGGAAAGTCTTGGGTGGGAGTAGTTCGATTAATTTCATGCTTTATGTCCGAGGTAATCCTCATGATTACGATCGCTGGCAAGAATTGGGTAATCCCGGTTGGAGTTACCAAGATATATTGCCATATTTCAAGAAATCTGAAAACCAGCAACGAGGTGCTTCCGAATACCACGGTGTTGATGGCGAGTTGAGTGTTACGGATCTAATTTCCCCGGCACCGATATCTCAAAGATTTGTAGAAGTATCTGTAGCAATGGGATATCAAAACAATCCTGATTTCAACGGGATACAGCAAGAAGGTGCGGGACTTTATCAGATGACCATTAAAGATGGTAAGCGGCACAGTGCTGCAGCAGCATTCCTGGTGCCAATTCTCGATCGCCCCAATTTAACAACGACGACAGCAGCGTTGGTGACTCGATTGTTGTTTGAGGGAACCCGCACCGTTGGAGTGGAATATATGCACGAGGGAACACTGCACCAAGTTAGGGTTAACCGGGAAGTGATTTTAAGTGCTGGCGCCTTCGATTCGCCTAAGCTGCTGATGCTTTCGGGCATTGGTAATCAAGAATACCTGGAATCATTGGGTATTTCTGTAGTAGTCGATTTGCCTGGTGTCGGTCAAAACCTCCAAGATCATCCTCTCATTCCTGTGGTACACCTGGCAACTCAGGATTTACACCCTGCAATCACCAGTAGTATCGTTGAAGCCGGATTGTTTTTGCATAGCGAGGGTAATCAGGATGCTGCGCCTGATTTACAGTTGATCTTCAGCCCTGTTGTGTTGACATTCCCTCCTAGTTCTGATTCGGGATTCACTGGTTTAGTATGTTTGATCCATCCTGAGAGTATTGGTAGTGTATCTTTACGATCGCCCGATCCGAAAGATGCACCAATGATTCGGATGAACTATCTCCAAAGTGAATCTGATATGCAAAAGGTGGTTGCAGGAATTAAATTACTCCGCAAAGTGTTTCAGACAAGTGCCTTTGATGAGTTTCGGGGTGATGAAGTCGCTCCCGGTGCCGGTGTTAACAGCGATGAAGCCCTCGAAGCCTACATCCGGGAAACGTGCGGTACGGTGTTTCATCCTGTCGGCACCTGCAAAATGGGAACTGACTCAATGGCGGTTGTAGACTCCGAATTACGGGTACATGGAGTTGAGGGATTGCGTGTGGTAGATGCGTCAATCATGCCAACAATCACCACAGGAAATACGAATGGGCCGATAATTGCGATCGGCGAAAAAGCAGCAGATTTAATTAAAGCCGCAGGTTGCGTTTCACAGCAAGTACGTTTAGCAATGGAAAATTAACAGGGAGTGCGATCGATTAAATAGCCTTGACTATTTTTTTTCAATTATGAGCTAGCTCATAGCAGTTGTTGATAAAAACTGTCAGAATAAAGGTAGTTCAAGGTTAGGAGGGGAGCGATATGACTCTCACAAAAGCAAACATAACCGCATTAAAAGTAGACACTCTCGCCAAACTCTATTTGGAAAGTAAGCCAGCCGAAATTTCAGATCAAAGCATCGCCCAACTCTGTGATTGGCTAATGGGTGAGTTCCAGCAATTGCCTTTAAATCTACAATTTTCAGATTATATGCGTTACGAAAACGCAGAAGAAATGTTTGCAGATATCAAACAAGGGCAACTTTGGGTATCTGCTGAAAGTTACGATTCTTCGGTTTATCCCAATCCCATTTACGGGTTTATTTTTCAGGGAATGCACGATTACGACCACTACTTGACGGATAGTGACTTCAGTTTGGAAGGGGAAATCGTGGCTTACAAATTCACTGCAAAACGTGCACCGAGTTTAGACATCCAAAAGATTCTCTATTCCGAAATTGTGCTGCGCTCGGCTGCCTATCTTTATTTAGGACATAGGGCTGCTCCTAAAATAGTTTTTCCCTAATTAATTATATAGGTAAAAGAGAATGCAGGAATGTCCTTGTCTGAGCCATTGTTGCGGCACATTCACAAACAAAAAATTTGCTGGTTTTGTCCCAAATGTCGGGTAATGATGCCAGCTATTTCCGAAGTAAAAGTTACTTCAAATATTAGGATCAGAATGTCAATCAGACCTGGGATGTTACAATTAAAAGAGGTTAGCTACAAGATTGGAGGTTAGCTCGCGGATGGTTGAGTTGCAATCAGATTTAGAATATGTGGTGAACGATCGCCTAAAAGTCTCTCTAGATGCGATCGCCCAAAAACCAAAAATGTGCGATCGCCTCATTGCAACAGTTCACAAATATCAACTAGACTGCGAAATTAAATCTGAATCCTTTTTGTCCTTGGAGCGATCGACACTAAAATCTTCATAGTACGATCGCTCAGTATTCACATCCCACAAATCGTGCTTTTCCCCCAGAATATTTCTCGCCGCCAGCAACCCCGTCAGCATAGAATGGTCTTGATTGTTGTATCGGTGCATACCGTTTCGCCCGATCGTCTGCAAATTCTCAATACCCTTCACAAAACCTTCAAGTACCTGCAAATGTCCGCGATATTCCCCATCATAAACTGGATAAGCTTTAAGTTGCCGTATGACAACTCCATCTTCAACCTCAGCAGTTGTTGCTAACCCCAAACCAACCAACTCGCGAGTTGCTAATTCCACAAGTTCAGCGTCCGACATTTCCCAAATCTCGTCGCCTACACTACAGAAATATTCCATTCCCAAACAACTTTTGCTGACATCGGGAACTAAAGCGGCGCTCCAATTCTTAAAGTTTTGAATTCGTCCCACTTTGACTTCGGGAGAGTGAATGTAAATCCAGTTGTCAGGAAACAAATCCTTGCGATCGACAATCAGCGCTACAATCAAAAAATCTCGATATTTGAGCGATCGCGCCGCGTGCAACACCTCTTCTGGCGGCTGCGGTTTTAGCCTCGCTATCAGCGCCGATATCGGCATACTCGTAATAAAATTATCCGCCGAATATTGAACTAATTCTCCGTTTTGCTCCGCAGTAATACTTTTAATCTTATTACCTTCGCACTCAAAGCTAATCGCCTTAGTATCGAGATAAACTTTCCCATCTTTATTTTCCACAGCTTCCGCGAACTTTTCCCACATCATCCCCGGCCCCAAAGCCGGATAATCAAATTCTTTGATTAATGTTTTAGTATCGTTGCTGCCAAACAAAGCATTAATAATTGCTGTCGTCAGCGACAATCCTTTGATCCGCTGCGCCGCCCAATCTGCTTGAATTTCCGAACAAGGAATGCCCCAAACTTTTTCAGTGTAAGTCTTAAAAAATGTTTTATACAAGCGTTCGCCAAAACGATTGATCACCCATTGTTCAAAAGTTGTTTCTTCCGCCAGCGGCCAAATTCTAACTTTCACATAGCTCAAAATAATTAGCGTACTCTCAATTATGCCCAAATTAAACAGAGTATTGAAGGCACTGATCGGATAGTTAAAAAATTTACCTCGATAAAAAATTCTGGACAATCGCGGCACTTTAATAAACTCATTTCCCAGTACCTCTTGCCACAACTGCTGCACGGCTTCAACTTTAGTATAAAAGCGGTGGCCGCCAATGTCGAAACGATAGCCTTTGTAGGTTTCGGTGCGAGCTATTCCCCCAACTTTATCACCTTTTTCTAGTACAACAGGGATGATACCTTGTTTGACGAGCTCGTAGGCAGCAGTCAAGCCCGCAGGGCCTGCACCGACGATCGCAACCGGATAATGTTTCACTCAGCCTACCTCCAGCTTTTTTATCGAACTATACCATTATTTATAACTTCTAAAATAGATAGATGCACCCGTGAATACCCCGATCAACTATCGATCGATCTGATGTTGAAGCGTAATTGGCATTGATTGATTCAGCGGTACCGGCAAGCTAACCTTCGCAGTCAAGGGCTTTTTTTGGGACAAATGGCGAGCCGTGCCGATCGCAAATGCCAGTCCGCTGTAAAAATAGAAAAGCCAGTGCCAAGGAATTGTTTTTAGAGCAAATATGAGACCGTGTTTTTGCTGAAAAAATCGATAAAGCGGTGCATTAATTGCTACCAGTGGCACAGCTACAAACGGCACAGCTAGCAAGCAGTTCAGCGACCAACAGGTTCCCAAAACCAGAAGCAGCATTGCATAAGTTAAAATCACGCTGAGCCGGTTCGACACTTGCAAGTTGAGGTCGTTATTTAATTGGCGATCGCGCCAAATCAGTTCCGTCCAAGGCAGCGCTCGGTAAAAAAAGTCAGCTTTCACCATCCCCATCGCCTCCCAGCGCTTTAAGTGCTTCACCTGCAATGTTTTGCACAGCCGAATTTGATGACCGGCTTGTTTCAAACGGTAGCCGAATTCAATATCCTCGATCGAAGCTTGGCGGTAATTCTCATTAAAGCCACCCATCTGCAAAAAAATTTCCCGGCGAATCACTCCGCAAGCTCCCCAAAAAGTCGAAGCTTCTTCGTTACCGGTTTGGTGCACGTAGTGGTGCAGCAAGTTCCTGTACTGCGACAGAAAATCTGGATCTCCAGGAGCATCGTCGTAGGAGCCGATGAAAGCAGTCAAGTGGGGATTATTTTTGAACACCGATATCGCATAACCCACCGCTTCAGGACAAACAGCCACATCAGCATCCACAAAAAACAGAATATCTCCCTTCGCAGCTTGCGCTCCCAAATTTCTCGCTCGGGCTGGGCCCCCGCATTCAGGAATTCTAATTAATTTTGCCCCGAATTCCTTTGCAAGTCGCCAAGAACCGTCGCTTTCGCCATCTGCTACTACAATAATCTCGATCGGTCTGGGCACAGCTTGAGCCAGTTTTGACAAACAGGTGCGGAAGTAAGAACCCCCGTTGTGGACTGGGATAATCACGGATACAGTCGGGTCAGCGGTAGAAATCATCACCTAAATAACTTAAATTACACGGGCCAAAATTTGCTTTAATTTTAATGCTGTTATCTTACAAACAGTAAAACCAGCTCTACTTTTTTGTTTATAACTCGATCTCTATTTATATTCAACTATATTTTTTACTGGTATTCTCGATCGCATTTTTTCCCGTTGATGCCTGTATTCTAAGTCATTTTTTCCTGAGACTCAGGTGATGCAGACAGCAGCTTTACGAAATCTTTAAATATGTCATTGTTTTTGTAAACTTTAGAAAAAGCCCCCCAGCGATTGTCTCTGACAGCCTTCCACCACACAAGAATTTGATTTTATCAACAGTATAAAGTATAAAATACAACATCAATCATACTGAGAGCAGTCTGCTGTCAGTCGATCGGGGCATTGAAGATTTACTTGCAGCATTCGATCGGGATTCCCGAACAAAAGTCTATAATTTGCGGTCATCCACGACAAAAGTACGCTGCGCGGCATCAGTTTTTGGGCGGGGTAAGGACTTGACTAATACAGTTTATTTAACAGAGCTCATCCGCAAGGGACTCACACACCAAGTCTGTGTCCCCACCGCTGTAGCAATGCACATTTTATAAATTTTGGCAATATATTTAAAACATACATCGTAATTTTTTTAACGGTGTACGATCGACCTGGAGTAATTTGCTAACATACCCTTAACTTGCTCCCTGCGAGCCAAAATTTTTACACAAACCAGTTTTTATATTACATGAACACATCCTACCACAATTTCAATCCGCCATTAGTTTCAGTCATCATACCAGCTTACAACGCCGAAAAATTTATTGTTAAAACACTAGAATCTGTTTTATCTCAAACCTATCAAAACATAGAAATTTTAATAGTAGACGACGGCTCTACAGATACAACACCCGAAATCGTCAAATCTTTTGCCCAAAAAGACAGCCGAATAATCTTATTGCAGCAGTCAAATACCGGAGTCGCCGCCGCACGCAACCTAGCAATAGAAAAATCCCAAGGCGAATACATTGCACCCATCGATGCCGACGATATTTGGTATCCGCAAAACCTAGAAAAACAAATAGAATGCTTAACCAAATCAGAACCCACTGTCGGAGTTGTCTATTCCTGGTCAGTTGACATCAACGAACAAGACTTACTCACAGGCGGATTTTACAACTCCACTATCGCCGGAGAAGTTTACCAAGCATTAGTTTATAAATATTTTATCGGCAATGCCAGCTCATCCCTAATCCGCCGCGCTTGCTTTAAAAAAATCGGCGGTTACAACTGCAAATTAAAAGCAGAAAACGCTCAAGGCTGCGAAGACTGGGAACTACACCTCCGCATAGCCGAACATTATCAATTCAAAGTAGTGCCAGAATATTTAGTTGGCTACCGCCAGATTTCCAGCAGTATGTCTTGCAACTATGCAGCAATGGCAAAAAGTCATTCTTTAATTATGGCAAATGTCCGGCAGCAACATCCCGAAATTCCTAGCAACATTTATCGCTGGTCTAGCAGTAATTTCTACATTTATTTAGCAGTAAAAAGCAACCGCAGCGGCAATCATCGCAGTACATTATTTTGGCTTGCTCAAGCTTTTAAAGAAGATTTATTTATGTCACTATTGCGTCACAATCTGTACTTGCTGTCAATAACTAGCCTCTTAAAAATTAGAGTCTCACCGCCCGCTGAATCGGGCTTAAAAATAAAAACAACATCAGAATCGACTGAAGATACGACACTTGCGACGATTGAGACGCGGACGAAAGTTCACAGAATGCTGCCGTCACAGGTGTATGAAAGAATGCGGTTTAATAGTTTAATAAAATGATAGACATCAACTTTATTTGTCTAGTGCGGATTGCGGATTTTACCAGGCATCAACTTTATTTGCCTAGTGCATTTATTACCTTTTTTTACTGCTAAAATAATCGCGTCATATCAATTCCGGTTGCACTCATACATGATGTTAACAGTCAACAGTCAACAGTGAATTTACTATTCCGATCCTAACGGATTTGAGATCAAGCGAATTCGTAAAGAATCAATCAAATCATGTTTAGTCAACCAATCTTTCACTTCAGGAGTTAAAAGACTCAAAGTAGCACCCTCATTAGCAGCAATTCTGAGAAAATTCAGCACTGCTTCAGGGACTTCATCAGCATCCAGTCTATCCCAGCATTGCTTCAATTGCTCAATTAGCCGATCGACTTTCTCAAAATCCTCAAAGCTTTCGGGAATTGAGTTAGACCCCTGAATTTGCAACTCTAAATATCTAATTCGTTGAATAGTTGGCTTAAATGCCGAAACTTTATCCAGCACCTTCAGGAATTCCTTATTCGTGTTCGGCATCTTTTCAGTTCGGTACAACCTCCAAGCGTGACTCAATTGCTCTCTCAGAGCATTTTGTAATTGATTTACCTTAGAGTTGAAACTATTTTTGTTGTTAAAATTTTGATTGTCGATAATCCACTCAGGATCTTCCTGAAATCTTGCTTCAACATTAGCAATTAATTCTAGCAAACTGTCTGCTTTTTGAGTTAAATCAAAATTGACAATTTCTCTTTGGCGAAAAGCTCTCAAAGATTGCACAAGAGGTATAGTTTTAGCGACAGCTTGCTCGATTTGGTTTTGTCTAGATTGAAACGCTTGAAAATTCTCTGCATACTTCCGAAGATTAATTATCTTTTGAGACAACTCACTCAGTTGATGGGAGTTTTGTAATACCATATTGTTTATCCTTTAATCTCACTAATTAGATTCCGCAATTTTACCAATCCATCTTGAATATCTCTATGACTAGATTCTACTGTTCCACCGCCTGACGCTTCTAACTCCTCAATCCGGTTTTTGACCTCGCTTAGAGAAGCATCAAGAAAATTATTGGTACTATTGAGAAAGTCCGAAGATTCTGTCATTGCTTTTTGATGATTTTCGCTGAGATACTTAAGCAGCTTCCCCGGTTTACTATCGGGATTATCTTTCTCAGTTTGCACGCGCTTCATTGTTTCTAAATAGCTAGAAATTCCAACTCGTTTAAACTGTTCCAAGACTGATTTTAGCTCATCGACACTCTTTATGCCTCGAAATACACCAGCTTCTTGCGAGCTATCGATCGCCGGTTTTACTAAATCGGTAACATCCTTTTTATTGAAGTTTTCTCCTAATTCAGATACAAGAGAATTGTAAACAGCAAGTTGGCGATCGCACTCTTCTTGAATTGCTTTTTCTAGAAGTTCATCCACCGCTTGACGCGCTTTATCAATTTCGGGAAACTTCTCCCGAACATCGGCCGGAATTTCACATTGAGGCTGCCAAGATTTGCTAACCTGTTTCAATGGATCGAGGATTTGTACAACATCAATAATCTGAAATTGTTTAGAACTTCCTTTCGTGCAAGCCGTTCTACTGGTAACAGTTTCTAGTAAAGCTAGGGAGTGTTTTTGTAAAGTACCAAATAGCTTTTTCCAAGTAGCTGAACGATGTTCTAAATCTTTTGGCTCTAGTTTGAGAAACAAAGCATTGATCGAATCTTCACCCGTAGAATGTCCGGCCATTGTGGTGGCGATCGCCAGTAGTTCAACTGCCGCAGGTACAGGGCTCCAGGGTTCCCCAGACTCGCGGGGATACAGGCGAATTTGCTCAACTACATATTGACTCCATTTTTCCAGTTGTTTAGCGTAGGTGCGAAAGTAGCGATCGCCCTCCGGGAACTTCCAATGCTTGTAGTGCTTGTATTGCAACATACCTTGAAAGGCGATCGCCGTTTCCCGAAACTCATCTGCATCATCAGGATGCAGAGGAAGAGATAGTTTAACTCCAGAAATCGTCTCCCTCGTCACCTTTGGACTCACAAAAGTAATATTTCTACTTTTAAAATATGTCGTCCCACTACTAGCAAAAACCCCCTTAAGCAGCATTTCCGTATCCCATTCGATCCGCTCGCCGATAGCTGAGTAAATCAACGGCCGCAATTCCCCAGCGATATCTTGTGGGAGACCTTCTCCATTGTTCCACCTATCAATAAATTCTTTTTGCCTAGTCAGCTTGTCGGGAATTTGTGCGGCTGTAGTCTGATTATTTTTAGTTGTATAGATCGAATCAACTTGATAATTACTAACTGAAATCCTAGATTCTTGAACACGCGAAACAGATGATATTTTTTTTATTTGCTGAACCTCCCCGCCCAGCGCCGGAATATTAAATGCAGAGTGAACTTCAGGGCGCAAATCACAAAGCTCGTTACTATCCCCCCACAAATCAAGGAGAGTCTGGCGGCGATCGCCATTTTGTGGGTCTTTAGCTTGAATATCTCCCTGAAGCAAAGCACTCAGCCGCATCTTCCCAAAGTGTTCCCGCACAGAAATAGCAGGAAAATCTCCTCGCTCGATATCAGCAACAGCAGTTTCTAGCGTCCACTTAAGAACATCTTTAATCAAAATTCGAGGGTTAAAATTGCCTGGGTTGACTCTCGCCAGCATTTGCTCTAAGGCTTCCGAAGTAAAAGGATACAAACCAAAACCGTCTGCTTCTGAAAAACCCGCATGACAAGCTAGTTTGTGTTCGCATTCATTGCAAGCACTAGGTAGAGATTCTCGATCCGAATCTTCGCGATTGCGAGAGTCAGCCCACCAATTTTGAATTGTTTTATCCTCCAAACGCACCGCGTTGAGATATCGACCCACAAATTGTTTGATATCTGCATAATTCACTAAAGATTGTTCCCCAACTGTGCCAAGGTCAAGATTAACGCTAAAAGTAATCCGCTGTTTTACTGTATCTAACCTCAAACCATCAAAATAGCCCGTAGTACAAGCTAGCGCCGTTCGGATCGCGCACAAATGTTTGCCTCCTGGTTGCTGAGGCCGCGCTAAAACTGCTTCTAAAACTTCGCGATCGATGCCTTGCAATTTAGCAAAATCTTCAATCAGCAAAACTAACTCTATTCCTTGTTCTGCTAAAGCTTCCCGAACTTCCCCCATCAATCTTTGCAAATCTTCCCGCCCCAAGCTCAAAACCTGAGCTATGGCTTCATCTAAATGCCGGTTTAACCAATCTACAGTTGCCTTTTGAGTATCCTCATCGCCGATCAGTAAGCTATAAAATTCCCGCGCAGACTGCCCAGATTTTTGCAAGTTTAAGACATTGAGAGGCAAGTCATTTAGCGAAAACTGCCTCCGTTCTTCCACAATTTCTACTGTATCTCGCTGTCCGAGAATGTGGACAACTAATTGATGGATAATACCCCCATCCTTTAGCCAGTGTTTTCGGAAAAATGGATCGTAGAGTAGAGAATCAACAGCATCAACTAGGTATTTTTCCACATCAGAAAGTTTAGTGCGATCGCCCCGACCGTTCGGGCCAACCGCAGCCGCAAGCTGATTCAGAAGTTGTTCCCGCGCTTGCGCTTCATTTAAGGTGCTAGTCCCTCGATTTAAACGCTGCCGGTATTCATCAAAACTTGCTCCTGCCATCCCTTTTAATATTAAATTGATAATATCTTTGAGATTCGTGCCAATTTTTGGAATCAGCAAAACTCGGCGCTTCTCTGTCGATGCTATATTCGCAGCTAGCCAACGAATTAGGTGAGATTTTCCCGTCCCAGAGCTTCCTAAAACTGGCACAAAAGCGAAATCTTGTTCAGCTAGAAAATCTTTCAAAAATTGTTCCTCACTGTAGGGAACTTGCGACGGTGCATCGATCAGTTCCTGGCGGTACATGGCAATTGGATGGTGAGTTGCCACAAATATACTATCTGGAGTTTGGGTAGCCTCCACACCCATCACGCGGCGAACGCGATCGACATCCCAGCAAACAAATTTTGTAAAAGTCATGGTTCAACCCCTGTCAAAATAATATGAGAAAATCCTGCTTCTTTGTCTGTACTTGGAAAGATGAATAAATCACCATCCGACTCCCTTATCAGCTTGATACAACCATCATCTTGAAGGCAGAATAAAGCAAAAACCGTGCTAGTTGATAAGTGATTTGGTAAGCGACTACCAATTTTTTCTTCAACCTGTTCTCGAAATTTTCCAGTTTCAAAAACCGGGCATTTTTTAGCTAGGCGATCGATAAACTCTCGGATTGAAAGTTTAGCTTTTGCTTCTCCTTGAAATAAATCATTTAAATTTCTTCTGAGATAAGCAGTTGGCTCAGCCACAACAAGTTTTTTGTTTGAATCTGAAGCATGGCCCCAAGCAAACCCTAAATAACACATCCAATCCTCGACTTGACCAGACAGGGTATTGCTGGATATTTTCAAATCTAAAGACTCAGCAACTCCCTGCTCTGCGACAAGCTTTTCTACTTTTTCCCATGTATCGGGAGCATCATAAATATCCTGTGCTAAATACCATGCTATTAACCGACCTAAATCTTCTTCATCTTCGTTATCAGCAAAAAATAGCTGTACCAGCGTATCAGGTAACAAGTTATCGCCTGTCTGAGGATGTATAGATGCTTTGGGAAGCTGAAGATTTACCGCAATATCCTCATTTTCTTCGATTAATAAACCGCACTTGATACTTTCTCGCAGCGCAGCATTAAACATCGGATGTTCGGCAGTTTTGTTTCTCCCTTCTGACAATTGATCGGGAGAAAGCAGGCGAGTGAGCTTTTCCTTGTTTTCGCGCTGTTTGGGTGCTTGAAGTAAATATCTAAATATTCCTCGCATTCTACTAGGAGTAGCTAAAGCAGTTTTTAAGACGCTCATAAATTAACCTCCCTGCAAAACTGGTTAAACATCAAGTATCTGCTTGAAAAAATATTAATTAGCTTGCGGTCATCGCGGCTCGGATCGGGTGTATCTACGGGAAGCATAATGACTAGCGGAGCTTGAGAAGTTCTGTTGAGTGACAGATAGTTGTGAGGGATAGCCTTTCCGGGCGGATGAAAGATCAGGCTGGGAATGCGCGGCATCAGCATAGGTTCGTATTTTTGAAACAAAAATATACAAGCATCGGCTATCCGATTTGTTTCTTCAATCAATATACTCTGAAATTCATCAGGAAGCACTAGATTATTAATTCCCTGCTCGATTAACCAGTTAAAAACTTTAGAGCTTTTGAGTCTCCAGCTTTGAGCTTCATGAGAATCATAAAAAACGAGCATTAACTTATCTTCTCCCAGCAAGGATTTTAGTTTTTCACTTACAACAAAATTTGGTTCCTGCCATACAGGTAATGGCGCGGGCATAATTCCAGAAAATAGTGCTTGCCCGTTTTTTCTGCAAACAGGACATCCACCACAAGCGCGAGAAACTATCACCGATTTTCTGGCTTCTGGTACTGCACGGGCGGGTATGGTGTAAGCTTCAGCAAAGATTTCGGAAATACAGCGTTTCGGCCGCAAAACCTCGCGCATTAATTGCAGGTTTTTATAGCTCCAGTTTTGGCGCTGTTGGCGAATTGGTTCTACTTTATGTTCCCAAGTTTGACGGTTGAGGTGCGATTCATCCCGGATGCGGATGAACCGGGATTTTCTGTGCAGTTTGCAAGCTTCGTTATAAGCTGTTTCTGATTTAAAATTTCTTCTTTGCGGCGGTTCGTCGGCATCAATCTCGATTAAACCAGATCGACTCATCAGCGTTAAAGTGCGGATGTTCCAAGCCTGATTCTGTTCGCTGTTCATGTCAATATCTTCTGGTTTTGAGGATGGAGCAAGATTCACGGGAACGCGAAAGCGACCATCGGGGAACATTTCTTTTTTCAAAAACATACTTTTCCACCGTTGAAATCCCCGATCGACCGTAATGGCAGATTTGTCATTAAGCGATTTGGCAATCTCTAAGTCTTGAGTGGTATGTAGGGTGAGCGAGATTGCTGCTTTGCCGTCTCGACCTCCTCGACCGACTTCTTGATAGAAACGATCGATAGTTTCTGGGATGCAGGCATGAATTACTGCCCGAATATCTGACTGATCCACACCCAATCCGAAAGCAGAAGTAGCAACCACTATATCAACTCGTCTCTCGCGCAAGTTTTCAATCAGTTGAGAGCGTTCTAGCGAACTCGATTCTCCCGTCATAATTGCACACCGTTTGAATCCAGCGGATAATAAATCCTGTTGCCATCGCCTGACATCTTCGCGTTTTGTGGCGTAAATAATCAGAGGGCGGGGAAGATGATAAACTGCTTCCATTAATCGCTGTTTTCTGATTTCTTCACTTTGACACCAAGCAAACCAGTAGGAAGGTTCAGGCCGCAACTGTACGGCAGATATTACTTGAAAATTGCCTGGTTTGCCAAATAAAGTTTCCAGGGTATCTAAACAGGATTCTGTTAAGGTTGCAGTTAGCAATAAAGTTGTAAAAGAAGTCCAGCGCAACAAATCTCTTCGCAAGCCGGGGAGTTCTTGAAAAGCAGGGCGAAATTCATCGCCCCACTGCTCGACGATATGCGCTTCATCTATTACTAAATACCGTAGCATTTGTAATTTGGCGGCTTCGTAAAGAGCAGGTGCGAGAGACTTCATCAAGCTTTCAGGTGAGGTGAAAACGATTCGCTGGGTGCCGTTGCGAATGCGATCGCGAATTTCCTGCCTTCTCTGTTGTCCTTGCCCGGATTCATCGCCATAATAGGCAGTCGGATGGTTCACAAAACGTTTCAAAGCTCGTTCTTGGTCAAGGGCTAGTGCTGTAGTTGGCACTACAACAACTGTTACACCAGCATTTTGCGATCGCAACAAAGCCGGTAGTTGAGCGCAAAGACTTTTCCCCGATCCAGTAGGCAGATTAATCGCAAGTGTCGAATTTTCAGGAGCCGTCAAAACAGCCCGAATTGCTTCACGTTGCCCTACACTCCGATACTTCTGTAACTCCACCAATTCCAGAAACGGATCTCCCTCTACTGGCTCGTAATTGCGGCGCTCTTCCTGATTAAATACGGGTTTTTCTGGGGGATATTGTGCGGAAAAATCTAGCCACTCTGGCTGCCAAGGATGAGCACTAATTAGATAGTAATCTGCACCTTCACCCAAAATATCAATACCGCTTTGTTGCCACATTTCGCGATCGGGGAAAGGGAAAGTTCGAGGTACTTTCAGAGTTTGGGGCATCCCGCCCTGTCGCTCATCTTCCCGCCGCAGAACCTGACGGATCAGAGCCGCAATATCTCCCATTCCCGGCGCGTAAGAAGTTCCAGCAGCATCCAAAGTTTCCAGTAAGTGGCTGTGACCCGCTTCGGAAAACTGACTTAAATCCGCAGGAATCTTACCTGTTTGGATAATTTCTCTGAGTTGTTGAAAAGAATCAGTCATCACTCATCACCCCTTTCCTGAGATTCAACCGGAGGTCGCCCAGAAACAATGATGAATCCTACAGAATCAAGCTTAATTCCGGGATGCCGAATTCCTTCTAAAATAGCTTGACTTAACGCAGTTTCTATGTTCACTTCTTTTGCTAATAAAAAATGCGAAGTTTGTTGGCTTTCAGCCAGTCGGTTGAGGCGCAGTCGCAGTTGCTCTAGTCTATTTCCTAGTTTCTGGTCGGCGATTCGGGCGCGTTCTTCGCAGAGTGAGATGAAAAAAGTGCGATCGCGCAACAGTATTTCAGAAGTCTCGCGCGCCTGACTGCATAAATCTGCCCACTTGCTCTCATCAACAAACTCATTAAGCACCGATAATCGACTTTTGGCTAAATTGTAATCTCGGCAGGGACGAGAACTTTTACCATTGTACGAACCTTGCAGAATCTTCAAAAGAGCTTCATCTTCAACAATGCTCATTGGTTCGTACCGAGCATCAAGAAAAATGGTCTCTACAATAGGGGGAAATAGCGCATCTGTGCGTCGCTTCAGAGATTTAAATTTACTACTATCCTGCTCCAAATCTGTTAAAACTTGCTGGGCTATTTCCAAATTAGCCTCGACTACATAATTAAAGCGAAAACCGAACCATTCCATCCCTTCTCCAGCATCCCAAGATTCATCGCACCGCCACATCGCAAAGGCTTGACCTCGGTCATCCCAATGAATATAAGATGCTAGCCCTTCCACAAATCCTTCCCCAATACGGTAGAGATTGACACCAGGATGTTGAGTTGATATTCTCCGGTTATAAGTACCAGATATTTCTCCACAATTAGCAAAGTGAGTTCTTAGATCGCTCAGGGGAATTAAAGTGCGCGGAGTATGTTGATAATGCTGCACTTTTGCTAAATTCAAATCGTCAACTTTCTTGAATTTTAGTGCTTGACAAATCCAGTCTTCAGTTGCTAGTTTAATTTTTTGATGACCAGCGTCATAATCATCTAAAGCTTGAAAATACTCAGAAGCATTTTCATCCTGAGCATCAATTTCATCTAAAGCATTTTGTTCGCTAATTTTTACCTGTTCCTCAGCAATTCCTTGCCGGATCGAGTCAATCTTTTCTAAAAGTCCGCTAGCGCCAGCTTGAAACATCACTGCTTCAAGTTCCGGCAGTTTTTCATCTACATAAAACTGAAGACTGGCAATTGATTGATCGAAAATGCCGAAACCACTTTTTAATAATTCATACCAAGCACTGTGAGGGCTATCATCGAGGTCTGCACCTGCAAATACTGTAAACTGAACCTTCATCGGGCGACCAATGCGATCGATCCTGCCCATCCTTTGTTCTAAACGATTTGGCGACCAGGGAAGATCGAAATTAATCATCCAATTCACAAATTGGAAGTTGCGGCCTTCTTCACCAGAGGAATCACAAACAAGGATAAAACATTTTGGGTCATTTTTGAACCGAGCGAGGTGTTTTTCAACCTGAGAGCGTTCCATCCCTAATTGATGGCTAGCTACAGTTTCTTGACCAAAAGTATCTGATAAGTACCGAAAAATTTCAGTACCTGTTTTGACAAAACTGGTGAAAATGACAATTTTAGGTAAGGTATCTCCCGGTATAGGTCTGCGAATTCGCTGTTGCAATTGTTCGAGCAATTTATGAAGGTTGCTGCGATAAGATTGGAGTTTGAAACACTCAGATAAATGATAGATTAGAACTATCTTGAGTAATTCGATGCGATCGCCATCTTCTGAAGGTTCTTGAATAATTCGCAGCAAAGATTCCAGGATTTCTGCTTCTCCTGAAAATTTGGGAGTTTCACTCAAAATTCTGGCGCTATCCATCCCAAATTCCTGAATGATGCCAGCATGGGAGATACAATTTAAACGGACTTCAACTACCTGTTGCAAGATTCCCAGCCAAGTACCAGTAGCACGGAATAACAGCAGAAAAATGTGTTGATATTGTTGTTCTTTGGGGGCGATAGTGCGCCATTCGTCGATGAGTTCGTGAATTTGGGGCGATCGCTCATCTAATTCATATTCTACTTTTGGTATGATATTGCGATCGAAAATTACATCTTCTACGGAAGCGCGACGGTTACGCAGCATTCGACGGTGCAAGCGATAGGTGTCGCTGATGTGGGTGCGAATCGATCGCACAATTCGATCGCGATCGGCGACAGGTATTTCTTTAGTTTGCAAGCAAATTTGCAACTCATCTGCGAGGTTGAGCAGATACGGATCTTCAGCAAACAGATTTCGCAGTTGGTTGAGGTTAGTTTTAATAACAAAAGGATTTGCTCCTTCCTTAAATGAGAGTAAAACTCGACCAATTTGTTGGCGGTTTTGCACCCTCGCACGAAAACCTTCCAAATCGTTAAGTTGATAGGTTATTGGATCTAGCAAGTGCAGCAGCGCCAGGAAATCTTGCTCGTGATTGAGAACTGGGGTTGCAGATAATAGGAGTAGGCGATCGCTTTGATGAGCAAGGTGTTTGCAAGTCTCGAAAATCCCGCGCTTCACCGAATCTGAAGAAGTAGCCATTGCTGCGACGTGATGCGCTTCATCTAAAATTAAAAAGCCTAAATCGGCATTCGGGCTGATTCGATCGACATTTTCTACTGCAAGCACCTGCACTCGGTTGTCCGAGTCAGAGATATAAAATTTATTTTTTAATTCTTGAAGCCATTGTTCCCGCAGGTATTGCGGTACTAATACCACAGCCCGTCCTTGGGGGTAGTCGAGAAGATATTGGCGAAGAATAGCACCAGATTCGATCGTTTTTCCCAGTCCAACTTCATCTGCTAACAGGTAACGTTGAATAGGATCTTCTAGTACGCGCCGGACAACTTCAACTTGATGGGGATAAAGCTCAATATTGGCAGAAATCAGCCCTGTCATGCCGCGACTGACAGCGCGTTGTTTAGTTAGACACTTAACAAAAGCTAAACGTCGATCGTGAAAGTAAGGTGTTTCTTGACCTTTCAGCGCTATAATTGCGATCGGATCGGCAATGGGGATATTGCAACGCACGCAAACATCTCGTTCAACGGCGAATTCTGTTTGGCGATCTGGTAAGTCAATCTCGTATCTACAGCTATCTTCATCCCAGGCAAAAATCCGACCCACTCTCCAAGTTTGTTTGCTTTGAGACCAGAAATAGCACCTCGTCTGAGGTTGTAGCCTAACTCGAACGAGCAAACTTAAGGCTAAGGTTCGTTCTATCCGGTTCCCCACCGAACAAAAATACTCAACTAAGGCATCTGAATTAAATATTTTAACAACTTTTCCTATACCGAGGTCATTGTTGCGCGATCGCACCAGACAACCAAGCTCGATCATAATTCGCCTCTCCTCAGAGCGATCGGTTGCTTTGCAAAAAACTTAGCCAAAATTCTAGCCGCAGAAACTAAGTTCCCGACTAGCTGGCTAACCTGTGTCTTTAAATTTTGTTTGTAAATTTTGAAGGCTGACTCGCAGAAAACCAACTTGTACCATAGGCAATATCCTAGGCTCAAACTGCCGAAGTCAATCAAAATCAGGGTTAAAAAACCCTTTGATTGAGTTTACCCTGTTTAACTAAAAAATTCTAGTCTAATATAATTTTATTTATAATACGGACGCATTCCGAGACCGAGAAACCGGGTTTTTGACCAAAATTAATGGTGATTAACCAGTATTATCGTAAAAACCCGGTTTCTGCTAACCCGGACGCATTCCGAGACCGAGAAACCGGGTTTTTGACCAAAATTAATGGTGATTAACCAGTATTGTCGTAAAAACACGGTTTATAACCACCGTAGGTAACTCGCGTCCAATCTAAGCGTGAGAAGCTGTAGCAGTTTTAGCTTGTGGCTGCTTACCGTCCGGCGCAATAGATTCCCCTTCAATAAACGATCGCAACATCCAAGCCATTTGCTCGTGCTGTTCCATCAAACCAGTCAAAAAGTCAGCCGTTCCATCATCTTTAAACTCTTCGCCACACTGTTCAACGTGTTCGCGGAGATTGCGAATAATCAGTTCGTGGTCGTCAACTAAACGCGATACCATTTCAGTCGCTAAAGGCAAATCGCCGATATGTTCTTTAATCGAACCATACTTGAGAAAACCCTCAGCAGTACCAATTGGATAGCCACCTAAAGTTCTCACCCGTTCCGCCATAGCATCGATATTTACTGTTAACGCCTGGTAGTGTTCTTCCCACAACTGGTGGAGCGAGCGAAACTGCGGGCCAACTACATCCCAGTGATACTTTTTAGTTTTGATTAACAGCAGATAAGCGTCTGACAGGTCGTGATTCAACAGTTCGATAACGCCTGCACGTTGCTCGTCAGATAGACCTATATTTAACTTACGCATTGAAATTATTTCCTCAATTCTTCTAACTAGACATTTATTAAAACAAATTTTGCCAGCCGTTGACATCAACCCAAAGGACGATCGCACTTTTAGTCAAATATCTGCATTTCAGGTTAAAGTAATCGCAATATAGATACCTTTAGATAGATGTCATGCAGCTTTTTGTTCCTGGCCGCCTTTGTCTGTTTGGCGAACACAGCGATTGGGCAGCCGCTTATCGCCCCCTCAATCCCGCTATAGCAAAAGGCTGCACTCTGATAGCCAGTACAAATCAAGGAATTTATGCTGAAGTTAAGGCGCATCCCACACACTTGATTTTACGGGCTGCTTTAAATGACGGCACCAAAATAGAAGCTGCACTCCCGATGGAAAAAAATTGTCTACTTGCTGAAGCACAAACAGGAACTTTTTTCAGTTATGCAGCCGGTGTGGCGGCTCAATTTCTCACCTACTACCGCGTGGGAGGAGTAGAGATTGACAATTATTTAACAGATTTACCAATTCAGAAAGGCCTGTCTTCCAGCGCCGCAATTTGCGTATTAGTAGCCCGCGCTTTCAACCGCTTATACGATTTAAAAATGAACGTGCGCGGTGAAATGGAAATGGCTTATTTAGGCGAGACTGCAACACCTTCGCGCTGCGGCCGCATGGATCAGGGTTGTGCCTATGGAAATCGCCCGATTATGATGATTTTTGACGGTTCTCAGATGGATGTTGTTGAGCTCAAAGTTACCAAAGATTTGTTTTTTGTGCTCGTAGATTTGGGCGCTAGCAAAAACACTCAAGAAATCCTGGCAAGTCTCAATCTGGCTTACCCCTTTCCGGCCAATGAAGTAGCAGCAAACGTGCAGCTATATCTTGGTGCCATTAGTTCACAAATTACGCAGGATGCAGCCGCAGCTTTACAGCAGGGAGATGCGGTTAAACTCGGCGAGTTGATGAAAGTTGCCCAGAGGGAATTTGACAAGCATTTAATCCCCGCTTGTCCGGGGCAGTTAACTGCTTCTGTTTTGCATGAACTTTTGAACTATCCACCAATTCAGCCTTATATTTTGGGCGGGAAGGGAGTAGGTTCTCAAGGAGACGGCACGGCGCAGTTTATAGTTAAAGATGCAGAAAGTCAACAGGAGGTTATGGAGATTATTGCACGGGATTTTCCTCAGATGAATTGTGTGAAACTGAAAATCAGTTGAAAAAAAATACCAATTTAAGGAATCTTGAAATTCTTCAATCTAAAATCTAAAATCCTATGACAGTCAGTTCTCACTACAGAGTCCGCAAAGCGGTGATTCCGGCCGCCGGTTTTGGCACTCGGATGTTTCCGGCTACTAAGGCTGTGAAGAAAGAGTTATTTCCAATTATCGATCGCGACGGCCGCGCCAAACCGATAATTTTGGCAATTGTGGAAGAAGCTTTGAGCGCCGGAATCGAAGAAGTTGGTATAGTTGTGCAAAAGGGCGATCGCGCTTTTTTTGAAGATTTCTTTAAAGCCCCTCCGTCTCCCCAACTTTTCCAAAAACTGTCTGTGCAAAACCAAGATTATAGCAAATATTTACAAAATGTAGGACAGAAAGTTACAATTCTTACTCAAGATGTTCAGGAAGGATTCGGCCACGCGGTATTTTGTGCTAGAGAATGGACGAACAGGGAGCCATTTTTGCTGCTGTTGGGCGACCACATTTACTTGTCGGACACTGCAAACTCTTGCGCGCGCCAGCTATTGGATATTTACTCGCAAGTGCAGCACAGCGTAATTGGTTTGAGGGTGACACAGGCTGAGGTAATTCATCACTACGGCTGTGCGGCTGGTGTTTGGCGGGAACAAGATGCTATTTTGTCTGTGACGCAAGTTTACGAAAAGCCGGATATCGAGTATGCGCGGCAGCATTTAAGCGTAGAAGGCATGGGGGATGATTCATTTTTATCGATGTTTGGGATGTATGTCCTCAATCCTCAAATATTTGATTGTTTGGCAGAACATATTAGTGCCAATTTTCGAGAAAGAGGCGAATTTCAGTTAACATCCTGTTTGGAGAAATTGCGGGAGTTCGAGGGAATGGCTGGTTATGTGGTGCAAGGGCGGTGTTTTGACACGGGATTGCCGGAGGTTTACCGGCAGACGCTGATTGATTTTGCCATATCTGGTGGGGCGATCGGCTAACGGGCCTTAAAATTAGACTTCCATTACCTCCCCAAACTCGCTCCTATACAAATGATCTGTGTTTATGCGCGTCAATTTGCCTTAAATCTGCGGTTGACAGCCATCCATTCATTCCCCAATCCCAAATCGCAATACCCCCAATCCCAAATCGAAATACCTGCCGCTGCATCGCAGCCTCATCAGCTAAAAGCCCATTAATTCCGTTGTAGGCTGCCCCAAAATCACCTCAATTGTAACGAAATATTACAAGATGACGCTAAAACAGCATAGAGGGTTGACAGCAAAGAATTAAGCGGCTAATCTAATATACATACCCGGGTAAGTCAATTCACAGATATGCAAGAAAAGCAAAAAGTTACACTGTATCTTCCACCGGAACTGCATCGTCAGCTCAAAATCAAAGCCGCAGTCGAAACAGAACCGATGTCATCAATTGCAGAAAGGGCAATTGTCTTTTACCTAGGAAACCCCGAAGTGGTTGACGAAGTAGAAGCCTCCTACGGACAAACCCACCGGGTGTACACTTGTCCAGAATGCACGGGTTCTGTAGTAATGCGAGATGGAGAACTGGCATCAGTAACAAGTCAGCCGAGCGTATTGGCTGAGCAAGATCTTCCAGTAAAGCAGGTGTCAGGCGTCGGTGCCAGCACAGCCAGACCGGGAGAGGAAGAATTGGTTCCCTGCTAAGAATGCCTTGCTTCCCCAAAAGCTAGAACTTAAATTTACTGAAATTTTTCACTAAAATTTTTCTAATTCGGCTAAAGGCAGCATTGAGATTCAGCAAAGATAGCACCGTCTCTAGTGGGTCGAGGACTATGCAAGAAGAGATCAGTATCCTAATCCAAGCTCAATATCCTCTGATCTACCTCGTGACATCCGAGGAAGAGCGGTGTGAGCAAGCAATTTCAACAATAGCTCAAGCCAAGCCACAGCGACGAGTATTCGTCTGGACTGTAACCCAAGGCATGATAGAGCGCACGGATCACGGTCAACCTCGGAACACTCAGCAAAGCACCCTCTCGCCACAGGCAGCCCTTGAGTGGGTGATCAGGCAGCGGGAACCAAGCAACAACCCCAGTGGAATCTATATATTCAAAGACCTTCATCCTTTTAAAGATGATGCAACTGTAACAAGGTTATTGCGGGATGCGATCGCCAACTTCAAAGGAACGCAAAAGACAATTATACTGATGTCTCCTTTGCAGCAAATTCCGATCGAGCTAGAAAAGGAAGTAGTGGTATTAGATTTCGCGCTTCCCGACATGAAGGAACTCAACCAAGTGTTGTCCGGTCAGTTGGAGCAAACGAAATCGCGACGCATTACCACAGAAGCGCGAGAAAAACTTTTAAAAGCAGCCTTGGGATTGACTAAGGACGAAGCTGAAAAAGTGTATCGCAAAGCCCACGTTTCGACAGGGCGGTTAACTGAAGAAGAAGTAGACATAGTTCTGTCGGAGAAAAAGCAATTAATTCGGCGCAACGGCATTCTAGAGTTCGTTGAAGAAGATGAAACCTTGGATGCAGTAGGCGGTTTAGAAGAGCTGAAACGGTGGCTCAAGCAGCGTTCCAACGCCTTTACAGAAAGGGCGAGAGAATACGGTCTGCCCCAACCAAAAGGGATGTTAATTCTCGGCGTACCCGGATGCGGAAAATCGCTGATTGCCAAGACTACATCGCGCCTTTGGGGACTGCCCCTGCTGCGGCTAGATATGGGCCGAGTCTACGACGGCTCGATGGTGGGTCGATCGGAAGCCAACCTCCGCAACGCTCTAAAAACAGCAGAATCCATCTCTCCAGCCATCCTGTTTATCGACGAACTAGACAAAGCCTTTTCCGGAGGCAGTGGTTCTGCTGACTCAGACGGAGGCACATCCAGCCGAATTTTCGGTTCATTCCTCACTTGGATGCAAGAAAAGACTTCCCCAGTCTTCGTAATGGCAACAGCCAACCGCATCGAGCGGTTGCCGGGGGAATTCTTGAGGAAAGGCCGGTTCGACGAACTCTTCTTTGTTGACCTGCCTACCAAAGAAGAACGCCAAGATATATTCAACATTCACCTGTCAAAGCGCCGTCGGGACATCTCTCGCTTCGATTTAGAGCAGCTTTCCAACGTTTCCGAGGGCTTTTCAGGCGCAGAAATTGAGCAAGGGCTAGTAGCAGCCATGTACGAGGCCTTCGCTCAAGATAGAGAGTTTACGCAGTTAGATATCATCGCGGCCATTAAATCCACATTGCCACTGTCTAAAACCATGACCGAACAGGTCAGCGCCCTCCGAGATTGGGCGAGACAGCGCGCACGGCCCGCTGCGTCTTCCGTCGCTGAATATCAGCGAATGGAATTCTAAAAGCTTTCTCCTGGTCCAAACAGGAGCAAAGGCTAGCAACAGCTAGCAGTTCGATTGAAAAGCCGCCCAGCGGCACCGTTAAATCCAGACCGTTGTTGTTTCTCTCTCAGTTTTATTAGGAGGAAATCCAATGTCTCACTTTAGCACTCTGCGTACCAAAATCACCGATGCCGAAATCCTGAAAGCTTCCCTGCGCGACTTGGGCATTTCAGTCAAGTCAGAAGCTGATGTTCGCGGTTATAACGGTCAGCGCGTTCGCTCCGACATCGTAGCGACTCTGGAAGGCGAATACGACCTGGGTTGGTCTCGCAATAGCGATGGTTCCTTTGACCTGATTGCCGACCTCTGGGGCGTGGCCAAAAAGCACAATCAAACTGAGTTAATTAACTCCATCAACCAGAAGTACGCAGTCAACAAGACCTTGGCAGCCGTCAAGCAGCGCGGTTTGCAAAACGCCAACGTCAAGCTGGTAGTGCAAAATTAATCGCCGTGCGCGTTTCTAAGCTTGCGGGTTAACCAAATACGGGTTAACCCGTTTTTTGCGCTTGAGTTTTTTGGCACTGCCCCTACAGCTCGACAGACAGAGGAAAGCTGCTCCTTAGCGGACGCTATCTTTTACGGTTTGTTGATAAATTTCAAGCATTCGATCGCACTCTTCGGGAAACATCGCTTAGAGTTCGGCCTGGGTGCGGGCGTCACTAACCATGTTTCTATTTGGTGCGATCGAAGTATTCGGAAATAGTGCAGCTGCAGCAATGACTCACCGCCGAACTTAGTTGAAGCATTTTGAGCAACAATTACAATTCACATCACTTGTTTGGGAATCAACTCGATTTATATAATCAGAGATTAATTTTTTTCTTTGGCATAACTAAGACAGGTTAGTTATTCCAACTTTTTCCAAGCAATGAGCTAAAGTTTCTGCACTGCGGCTGTGGCTAAATTTGGCGATGATTTTTTTCCGAGATTCTTGACTGAGGCTCAAGGCAAGTTCTGGATTTTGGAGTATATTGGCGATCGCATCTGCCATTTCTTCGGGTTTTTCTGATTGAACTAATACAGCATCCACGCCGTCATCTACTAGCTCAGAAGTTCCACCTACATTAGTAACAACCGACGGCACTTCCATCGCCATTGCTTCCATCACAGCAACCGGAACTCCTTCATTCAAACTTGCCAAAGCGAAAACGTTAGCTGCTTCTAGACCTTGGCGAATTCGCTGTTCCGAAACAGCCCCAATTAGCTCCACGCCTTCGGACATCGATTTATCTTCAATGATTTTTTGTAGCTCTTGGTGATATCCGCTGCCCCCTTGTTCATCCTCGCCTGCAATTTGCAGCCTCACGTCAAATCCCCGATTTCGCAGCAATTCTACAGTCTCAATCAAGTATTTATGACCTTTCACCGGGTTGAGGCGACCGCAAGCAAAAATCTTGCACGGACTTCCTTCTTGCCAAGGCTTGTAAGGGCTGCTGCGTTTAATTTCTGCAATATTAACTCCCATGGGAGCAACAGCTAATTGTTTCGGAAGAAAGTTTGCTAATTTATTTTTGACATCATTGAGAAGCAGTTGAGATATGACGATCGCAAAAGCCGCATTTTTCCACTTTTGTTCCTGATTTGAACCGTACACTTCTAGAGTAGGCCCGTGAAGAGTTATACTGTAAGTACAGCCTGTAAGAATTGAGTTAAATAAAGCTATATTGGCGGAATTGGCACAGGAATGAACGTGGATGTGAGACCAACCTTTTGTTTTTGTTAACCTTGCTAATTTCCCAGCAACCAAAACCAGTGCTAAGAGTTTAACTTTTTCAAATAACGATGTATCTCTCGCTTGGGCAATAACTGCGAGGCACTGCCACCATGCAGCGGGACCTGCTTTGAGAACCTCTAGGAATGAATTAATAAAATCTTTCGCAGCAAAGGGAAATAGATAAACAGTATTTTTTTGAGCTTCTTGGGCCCATACGTGAGAAGCGATCGCTCTGGGGGGCGGTTGAGTTGATACTAAATCTGTTTCAATTCCAAGTTCTGCAAGAAATTGTCGCTCACGCCACAAAAAGATGTGTGTTTGTCCTGGAAATTGTGGAATAAAGTATCCGATTTTTGCCTTCATTTCTTACCTGCTTTATAATCTTTAATTCAAGGATATTTATCTACTATGTCGATGCACTAACACTTTGATCGCCGAGCATTTTTTCGTAAATCTCGACGATTTTTATCGCTTTGTTTTCCCAGGCAAATTCTCTGGCTTTTTCCATCGCCTTAGCTGACATACTTTCCCGCAGCCGATCGTCTTCGACTAACAGCTTAATTTTACTTATCAACTCCTGTGTGAGATACTCTCTAGAAATCGGCTCGATCTTAAAACCAGTTTCTTCATTCACGTACTCACCAATACCGCCGTTATTAGCAACTATGCAGGGGAGTCCGCAAGCCATAGCTTCCATTACCACTGCGCCCCCGAACTCTCGGATCGAAGGAAAGCAAAAAATATCTGCTTTCCTATAATAATCCAGAGTTTCTTGTTGATTTACCCATCCGGCAAAGCTAACTATTCCCCCTAGATCAAGCTTCTTTACTCGGTTTTCCAAGTTATTTCTTTCTGAGCCGTCTCCTACTATAGTTAAGGTGATTTTACTTTTAATTGCCTGGTCTAATTTCCCAATAGACTCAATGACAATATCGGCACATTTGTAAGGCACTAATCGACCCACAAAAAGCAGATTGATATGGCTAACATCTTTAATTGGGATATTTGTCTGGTTTAAAAATTCCTCCGAAATGCCATTTTCATAGAACAAATCAATTCTTTGATCGGGGATTGCAAACAAATCTTTTAGCATATTTAAAGTATAGGTTGAACCGGCTAAAATCTTATCTGCTTTTTTGTAAGTGTCTACATAACCTGGAATTAATGCTCGACCAACTGCTCTCAAAAAGTTGAATTGAGCAAATTCTTGTTTGGCAGTTTCTTGAAAACCTGGGGGAAAGGGAATGCCCCCATTCACAGGGCCTAGAATAAAAGGAGTCTGCTGGCAAACACTGACTACCTTAAACGGATACCGCGGCATCATGGGCGTAATTGCATGAACTATGTCATAATCTCCATTGAGGATTTTACCTTTGAATTTTTGATATACTTGCTGATTGAATTCTTCATATATTGGGTAACTCAAGGTATTATAAAGAGGCCAATTTACTCGCCCGTTTGCGGTGATTTTTTCGACTATTTTATAATATTGTTTTGTTAACTTTCCTTCTTCTAGGTAGACAATATTTTCGTGTTCTGGGTGTTTTTCGAGAGCTGATTTATTTCTAATATGGGTGACGAGGGTTACATCAGCTAAATTATTGATATTTTTAAAAAAATTGTAGCCCACCAAAGGTACTGATGCCCAGTCGGGATTGCACTGTTCTACAATTAGTAAAACTTTTAATTTTTGATCGCTCATTTGTTGGCTAATCAGGGGTAAAATTTCTGGGACGTTAGCTGTAATTCTAGCTGGCTGAATTAATAGAGTTGGTTGTTTTGTATTCGATCAACTTGCTCTGCTGCCCCAGCAATCGGTGCTGGTGAAACTGGATTTGACCTTGTAGCTGGGGAAATTTGGCTAATACACATGAGAAAGCGTAGATGGCTGCCTCTTGAGTTGTGAGATCCCGATGCTTTAGATAATAGTTATAGGTGCGATAGGTTGCTAAGGGGTAGCCACTCAATATTAACAGACTCCAGCCTTTTGTCGGCCATGCCATTGTCAAGGCTAACACTGGCAAGACTAATCCCCAGAACCAGGTACTTTGGGTCTCTTTGACCCAATGGCGCTCTGGTTCGCTGCCGTGCATCCAGGCTCCCTCGGCGTAGGCGTGACCCGCTCTTTGAGCGCGCTTCCACCACTGAGCAAAACTGGTCATTTGCGCGTCGTGCAGGGTCATTTCTGCGTCTAAGCGAAGGATTTTCCAATCTTTTTGGCGCAGCCGCAAGCACAGTTCGGGTTCTTCGCCGGCGATTAGTGCGGGATTGAAACCTTCGACTTGCTGAAATGCTGTGGCACGCATCATGGAGTCGCCACCGCAGGCTTTGGTTTCGCCGATGGGGGTATCCCACTCGATGTCGCACAATTGGTTGTAGATGCTTGCTTTGGGGTATCGTTCGCGCCGGCGGCCGCACACCGCTGCTACATCGGGGCTGGCTGTGAGTTCTCTGTGCGCGCGATCGATCCATCCATCAACTACTTCGCAGTCACCGTCCACAAATTGGACAAATTCGATGTCTGGTGCTAGTTCCAGCAAGCGGGCAAAGCCTTCGTTTCTGGCGCGGGCTGCAGTAAACGGTATAGATAAGTCTAGTTCTACTGTATGGGCTCCGAGCGATCGGGCTAACTCTAGGCTGCCGTCTGTTGAGCCGGAATCGACGTAGACGACGCGGACAACTTTGTCTGTGGCCGACACTAGGCACTGGCGGAGGCGCTGCCCTTCATTTCGTCCGATCGCTACTAATCCAATTTGTTTCAAGTCTTACCTCTTGAATTCGACTACTGAGAAGTTCCTTTAATATTTTACTGGACTTTAGACTAAATAAAGATGAGAACGGTGGCTTTCAGAAGAACTAGAGCCACCGTTAAGGAAAAAATGAGGATGAAAAATAAAACCTATCCACTCCCTTAATGAACAGTGAACGATTAAGTAACTACACAAAATTAATTACATAAAGACTTCTTGCTAGGTCAGGCTTTCATGCGAAATATTATGTAATTAATTTTGCACGACTACTTAAAAGACTTTCGTCAAGCAGCATAGGATTTATTGGTGCTGGCTCTCCTGTGCAACATTCAAGCTGATGGATGCAGTGATGACCACCCGGAATGTGTGATGTTTAGGACGCTCTGATCTAATTCATCAGAAATTTGGGTTTGAAACCCCGTCCTTCTAGGACGGCTTTACATGAATTTTTGTTAAGATATACCATTTCACACAAGACGTGCTAGTATGTGAAATAGCGTAGTTAAGGTCAGCATGACACTAAAAGCCTTCAGCTATCGATTCTACCCAACGCCGGAACAAGAAAGTTTGTTGCGACGTACTTTGGGTTGTGTTCGTTTGGTCTACAACCGCGCTTTAGCCACAAGAACGGAAGCTTGGTACGCAAAACAGAAACGGGTAGGCTATGCTGAGACTTCTTCAATGTTAACTGAATGGAAGAAAACCGAAGAACTAGATTTTCTGAACAAAGTTAGCTGTGTGCCATTACAGCAATGCTTGAGACATTTACAAAGGGCTTATACCAACTTTTTTGATGGGCGGGCAAAATATCCTAACTTCAAAAAGAAACGCAATGGTGGTAGTGCAGAATTTACTCTCGTCAGCATTTAAGTTCAGAGATGGACAAGTCTACCTAGCAAAAAGCACACAAGCGTTACCAATTCGCTGGAGTCGGACACTACCTGATGGTGCAACACCTTCAACCTTAAGCGTAAAGCTTGCACCATCAGGTAGGTGGTCAGTTTCTCTGCTGGTAGATGTTGAAATTGAAACACTACCCAAAACAGATAATCAAGTCGGCATCGACCTGGGAGTTACAAGCTTGCTCACTCTAAGCACTGGCGAAAAGATTGCCAATCCCAAAGTATTCAAGGCAAAGTATCGCAAGCTTAGAAGAGCGCAGAAAGCTTTAAGTTGCAAGCAAAAAGGGTCAAACAACCGTCACAAAGCACGGCTTAAAGTAGGGAAAGTGCATCAAGAAATTACTGATGCAAGGAAAGATCATCTTCACAAGTTAACAACAGGGTTGGTGCGTGAAAACTTGCGCCATCGCCGTAGAAGACTTAGCTGTGAAGAATCTGGTTAAAAACCGGAAACTTGCCGCTTCTATAAGTGATGCAAGTTGGGGGGAATTAGTCAGACAACTAGATTACAAGTGCGATTGGTACGGTCGTACTTTAATTAAGATTGACCGATGGTTTCCGAGTTCAAAACGGTGTGGCAATTGCGGACATATCGTTGACAAGATGCCGTTGAATATCCGGGAATGGGATTGTCCTAATTGCGACACTCACCATGACCGAGATATTAATGCGGCAAAAAATATTTTGGCGGCAGGGCTTGCCGTGTCAGTCTGTGGAGCGACCGTAAGACCAGAACAGAGTAAATCTGTTAAGGCTGGTGCGAAATCCCCGTCAGGGACGGAAGCAGAAACCTAAGTCGTGAGTCTTAGGAATCCCCGTGCGTTTACGCCGGGGTGGATGTCAAATGGATTGCACCACCAATGTTGGCGCGGTCTATGACGAAGCTGACATTTTTGCCTTTCCGAGTCTCGAAGAAGGTAGTGGGGTGGTTACCTATGAAGCTATAGCTCACAGGTTGTCAGTGCTCACTTCACCTATGGGAGCGGGCGCAATTGTCCGGGACGGCACAGATGGGCTAGTCGCAGCACCCTACGACTCTGATGCTCTTGTGGAAAGCTTGCGAAAGCTTGCTTTTTCGCCGGAGTTGAGATCGCAGACGGGTGATAGTGTTCGCCAGCAAGCCGAGGACTTTACCTGAAAAAAAGTAGCGTGCCGACGGAAAAATTTGGTGCAGGAGAAATTGAAGGTTTAGGAAATAGGACAATCCTCTGAAAGAATCCTTGCTCTGCAACTTCCTTTTTCCTGCGAATATTTCTAGGAGTGCATTTTCAGGCTTAGAGTTTTTTGGGGATAATTTTTGCGGGTATTCCGACTGCAGTTGCGCCCGGTGGTACGTCGCAAAGAACTACAGCATTGGCACCTATCAAAGCGTGGTCGCCGATCGTTATGGAGTGAATAATTTTTGCTCCTGCACCGATATCGACGTGACCGCCAATTTTGACATTAGAAACAATTGTGACCTGTTGAAAAATTAGACAGTTCGGGCCAATAGATGCATCTGGATGAATGACTATGCCATTAGGATGAACCATAACGAGTCCCCCTCCTATTTTGCAGTTCAAAGGGATGTCAGTTCCAGCTACAATGCTCCAAAATCGATGTTCGATTACGTTCAACCGGGAGAAAAAATACCCTAAAATTCCACCTTGATTCTGCCATTTTTGATAATTGCGGATAGATTTTAGAAGTTGGCGACTAGGATCCCACCACTGGCGAAGTTTTTCGCGGCTCCAATCTGGCTCGGTGGCAGAAACGACAGGTGTAGTTATTGATTGAACCATTATTTGTGCAAAAGAACAGATAAGATATAATGACAATTAAGATTACATAACTATCATTATATCTTATCTGGTTGGTGAGTAACAATATTTTTTTAAATTCTCTAGCAATCCTATTTGAGTTGTAATGTTGTTTTTGTAGCTTGCCAGGTTTTTCGGGTAGGCACGGCGGGGCAATAACCCTACAAATTATTCACAATTCACACAAGATTGCTAGACGGTCAACTTATAATTATTTAGTTGACGAGTTGATGTCTACAAACAAGCAGTGGCGATCGCACTCTTTGTGCAACAATCACAACGGCCAAAGAACTCCACAATTGCGTAGTAAAAGCATCTATCGCTATAGAGGCGGTAGATCTCTAGTTTATTTAAGTAACAGAAGAGACAGGTCACTTTTTCTGGTACTAATTTAAGGATTGTTTTCGACAGGGCGGGATTTGAGAATTTTAGCAGGGATGCCAACGGCAGTTTGACCAGCAGGAACATCTGATAAAACGACAGCATTTGCACCGATATTTACGTCGTCTCCCAGGTTGACCTTGCCGAGAATTTTTGCACCGGCGCCGACGTTCACCCGATCGCCCAATTGAGGCGATTCGAGCGGTTTTTCCAAGTAGCGATTCCCCAGGGTAACGCCTTGGCGGATGATGCAGTCGTCACCGATAGTACAGTATCCGTGAATGATAATAGCACCTTGATGTTCAATCACCACGCGACGACCGAGCTTGACTGTGTAGGGCAAGTCTATCCCGTAAGTATTCCGGACTTTTCGGTAGAGCGATCGATACAAAATGCTCAAGGGAGCTCGCAGCAGTTTTGGTTCTAGCTGCATCCTCCAGACACCGAATCTTTGAACTGCTACGGCACGAAATCCCGGTTTTGTCCAATCGCGACCGTGAGCAATCCAGTCTTCTTTAATCTGCTGCCACAATCCCTGTTCCGAGTTTTGTACTGGAGTTTCACTTGCGATTAAATTTGATTCCGTTACCATAAGCTGTACTCAAGATTCTGTCTAATTTAAGTTATCAATAGATGCCGTCTATCGTCAGATATTGCTCTTTTTTTTCAGGATGTTCAACCCGGATTCTTCTATTTAAAATATGAATGCTGGGTGAATCAAGCAATCTTTGACTGACCAGGAGCGACCTGGCTTTTTTGCTTTGATTTATTTACAAATACCATTTAAAAGTTTTTTGAATCTTCAATCTTACCTCCTTTAAAAAATACACTATTCGTGACAAAATCCGTCAGTAATTTTGGTGGATCGCCATCTGGCTTACCTTGAAGTACGCGGCGCAGCCTCCAGACTCCAAAGCCCGAAGCCCAGGATACATCTGTTAACGCTGTGTAAACCAAGCCGTAGTTTTTGAGAAAGTATCTGCGCCGGGAATCAAACCAATACTGTGGCAGTCGCTTAGGGGGCTTTTTGGTGTCAGTGACACCTGAGCTTTGACCTACTAGGTGAACCACGCGACTTTCAGGTACGTACCAGCAACTCCAGCCAGCTTTGTTAGCTTGCAGACAAAAGTCCATTTCTTCGCAGTACATGAAATAAGCTTCATCCATCAAGCCAATCTTTTCAAATACTTCGCGACGGACGATCATGCTAGCTCCAGCCACCCAATCTGTTTGACAGATTTCTTGGGAAATAGGAGGCGCTACGGCCCAGTTTGCCAATAACTTGGACAGCAAGCCCGTCCGCCAACCAAAATCTAGTTCGGTCAATAGATTGTGAAACCGAAAAGCTGACTGCTGGGGAGTACCGTCGGGGTCTTCCAAGCGGCTGCCGGCGATGCCGGCTTCGGGGTTGGAGTCCATGAAGTCAACCAGTGCTTTCAGAGCTCCTGGGCGAACTACGGTGTCTGGGTTGAGCAGCAGGATGTAAGGGGGGGGATTGGTGGATTCAAGGGCGGGACGGATCAGGGCGTTGTTCCCGTAGGCAAATCCGCCGTTGCGCTCTAGGGGAACGAAGGAAGCCCATTCGCTCCAGCCGAATGTGGCTATAGCGGCTGGTATTTCTTCGGTAGAATTGTCGCCTGAAGCATTGTCGCCAACTACAACCCGCGTACCGGGGAGCGATCGCACTTCGGTAACTAGAGAGCGCAAGCAGTCTATTGTCAAACTAGAGGTTCGGTAGTTAACAATGACAACCAGCAGTGGATAGGGTTGATTGGGCTCGCTGGCATTGGACATAGGTGCATTTGTGGGTTTAACAACTTTTTAGCTCAAGTTGTACCGCTCTGGCAAGCTGGAGCGATGACTAATAGTATTTTTATTGGTTTTGGTGAGAAAGACTGTTTTTTGTGCCATATTTCCGAAGTCCCGCCGCTCTGCATCACAGTCGATATTGCCTGTAAACCTGACTTGCCGCTCGGTGCAGCAGCGAATGTCGGTAAACTAACCCCTTCACGTCATCGGAATAGCCACCGCCAATGACGCAGGCAACGGGATAACCGCCAGCTAAACAAGTAGATAAAACTTGCATTTCCCGGCGAAATAACCCGGTATCAGTTAAAGCTAATTTTCCCAGTTTGTCGGCCTGATGAGTGTCAGCTCCGGCATCGTACAAGACTAAATCTGGCTTGACATCGGAGAGTAAATCTGGTAAGTATTTAGCCAAAGTTTGTAAGTATTCGTCGTCCTCCATACCGACAGGCAAAGCTACATCTAAATCGCTCTTTTGTTTGGTGCCAGGAAAATTGACCTCGCAGTGCATTGAGAATGTAAAAACACTGCTGTCATTTTGGAAAATTACAGCGGTTCCGTCTCCTTGGTGCACGTCTAAATCGACAATTAAAACTTGGCCAACTAAACCGATTTTTTGCAATACTCTAGAGGCGATCGCCAAATCATTAAAAATACAAAAACCAGAGCCGTAATTGGGGAATGCGTGATGAGTTCCGCCCGCAGTATTGCAAGCCAAACCGCATTCTAAAGCAAGCTTAGCAGTTAGCACAGTCCCGGAGGAGGCGATACAAGTGCGGTTGACCAGGGCCGGACTCCAAGGCAGACCAATTCGGCGTTGAGCTTTGTCATCCAGCGTTCCGTTGCAGTAAGCTTGAATGTAATCGCGATCGTGGACTAGCTCAATCCATTCTGACCCTAAAAGTTCCGGAGCGTGAAATTGCGATCGCTCTGCTACCCCATCCAACCGCAGCATTTCGTAAAGCAGCCCGAACTTTGCCATCGGGAAGCGGTGACCGGGCGGCAGTGGCGCAACATAATCTTCGTGGTAGATAATTGGTAAGTCCATGACGATGATTGTAGAACGAATAGACGAATCGAATAATTCTTGTCGATCGCCCTATTCGAGCCTGTTCGCTTACAGGCTTTTGGAGGAGAAGTCCAATTGAAAGCCTGCAACCTCAAATTTAAATTCGCTGGAGAACCTGTATATGCAACTAGAAACAGTCTGGGAGTCCGGCAGCAACAACCCCGAAAATGCTGAGAACTTCGAGCGTATCGCTCAGTGGTGGAAAAACCTCAACGGCAAAAAAATTAGCTGGGTTGAGCGACTGATTCCGCAAATCGGCGGTATGAGCGAAATTCACTGGCAAGCCCAGCGTTTTGACGTAACATTTGTGATAGTCAATCCTGAAATTCGCGAAGATACTCTCTATTGGTACAAACCCGATTCTCCTGTCAAACGCAACACCACAGTTCAGAAACTAGAACTAGACAACCTGCAACAGCAATTGTATCTCTATCCTCAGTTGGAATCAGAAGTGGTAATTCGCATAGGATTTCCCGAAGTGAAATATCAAACACTTGAATTAAACAATCCAGAGTTTGCGCTGGGGGAAGATAATACATTGCTGCTATGGGAGGCTGAGCAAGAACTTGAAATTAAAATATCCCTCAGTAATGAAAATTTTGCTAAACTTAAGGAATTGTTCGCAGAGAAAAGACTGAGAAAAGAGTTGATATAGCCTTTCGAGCTATCATAGGAGGTACTATCCGGGATAGGGCCTAGGACTATGGGTCTAGGGCTATGGGCGTACCTCACCACGCTTGAGAACCGCTATACTCTTAGTTGCCAAATATCTCAAGACTTAGGCGCGGGTGTCTCGAAACCGCGTTTTTTTCACAGCAATACACAGGTTGCAGCCCGGAGCAAAAGTAAAAAACCGGGTTGTTTCGCATCGGGGTGCGTCTAGGTGTGTATCTCTGCTCAAACCTTTTGAAGGTGGTAGCTGAATGTTCAGAAGCTTGGGTTCTCGTCCCCAGTTTCTTGGGCCGGCCGTGGCTAATTCATGATTTTTTTAGGCAATTTAATTGTTCCTAGAAAACTTAGATTTATTGTGGCACTAAAATACAATCAAAATGTGGTTGATTTGAGTTGCGAATTTAAGCTTAGCTGCCCAAAACTTTCTCGCAGACAAAGTGCGTTATTTGATGAACCAAGGTTTCAAAAAATACTCTATTTGCTGAGGCATATAAAAATTAATATGATAATTTTTATTTCACAAGAATACTTGATTTATTAAATAATTCCTCTCCGGTCAACACGCTAAAATTCCCAAGGGCAAGACATAATATGGCGCTCGACAAAAAAACAATTCATATTTTAATTGTAGACGATCGACCCAACAACCTCCGATTTATTTCAAATATATTGACGAAAGAAGGGTATAAAGTTCAGCGGGCAATTTCGGGGGAAATGGTGGTAAATGCTAATTTTGCCGTTCTTCCAGACTTGATTTTGCTAGATATTGCTATGCCAACAATGAACGGCTACGAAGTATGCGAAAGACTGAAAGCTAACGAAAAGACTCGCGAAATACCCGTGATTTTTCTGAGCGTTTTTAATGAAACTTGTCAGAAAGTCAAGGCTTTTGAAGTGGGCGGTGTTGACTACATTTCTAAACCTTTTCAAGTAGAAGAATTTTTGGTACGGATTGAAAGTCAACTGACTATACAACAGCTATCGAAACAATTAAAACAGCAGAATGCCGAACTACAACGAGAGGTAGAATTTCGCAATCAAACAGAAAAAGCACTTCGGGAAAGCCAAGAAAGGTTGCAGAAATTGGCGGTGAATATACCGGGAGTTATTTATCAATTTATGCAAAAATCGGATGGAAGTTTCCAATTTGAATATATCAGTTACGCTTGTCGGGATATTTACGAATTTGAAACCAAAGAAATATTAAAAGATTATAATTTATGCTGCAATCAAAATCATCCTGATGACCGAAAATATCTGGAGCAAAAAATTTGCGAGAGCGCTCGAACTTTAGAACCCTTTGCTTGTGAATGGCGGATTGTTACGCCGTCGGGCAAACTCAAATGGCTGCAATCGAATTCTCGACCAGAAATGCGTGACAATGGCGATATTGTTTGGTATGGGGTACTTTTTGATATCAGCGATCGCAAGCAAGCAGAAATAGAATCGGCCTCAACTAAATCTGCTTTAGAACGGCAAGTTCAGCGAGAGTTGCTGATTGCAAAAATAACTCAAGAAATTCGATCTAGCTTGCAGCCGGAAAAAATCTTTCAAACGGCTGCAACTCAAATCGGTCAGGCATTCCGCGTCAATCGCTGTTTGATTCATACTTACGTTACTAGCCCCCAAGTCGATCTTCCTCTGGCGGCTGAGTATCTCGAACCTGAGTGGGAATCAATGCGGAACGTAATCGTTCCAATTTGGGGCAATCCTCACGTCGTACAAATGATGATCCAAGACCGGGCGATCGCCTCCAACGACGTTTATTCAGATCCTTTTTTGCAAGCTGCTGAATCGATTTGCCGCGTGGCTGGGTTGAAATCGATGCTGGCAATTCGCACTTCCTACCAAGGGATGGCAAACGGCGCTATTTGTTTGCACCAGTGCGATCGCCAACGCGAATGGACAAAAGATGAAATCGACTTGTTAGAAGCTGTGGCGGGTCAAGTAGGGATTGCGATCGCTCAAGCTAAACTGATCGATCGAGAAAAAAACCGACTCGCGCAGCTCGATCGGCAAAATAAACAGTTGCAAGCAGAAATTCGCACCCGCATCCGCGCCGAACAAGCTCTGCAAGAATCTGAAGCAGAATTGCGGGCGATTTTTACCGCCATGACTGACATAGTTTTAGTGAGAAATGCAGAAGGGCGCTGCATCAAAATCGCCCCGACAGCAGCGGTAAATTTGGTGAAATCTCCCACCGAAATGATTGGCAGAACCGCCCACGAAATCTTACCGGAACCGGCAGCAGATTTGGTATTAAATACCGTCAAACAAGTTCTCAAAACAAAGCAAAGCATCAATATTGAATATAGCTATACAGTCGGAGAGCGTGAAGTTTGGCTCGACGCTAAAATTTCTGTGCTTTCTGCTGAATCAGTGATTGTGGTAGCGCGAGATATTAGCGATCGCAAACAAGCAGAATCTGCACTCCGAGAAAGCCAGCACTTCATTCAGGCGATCGCCGATTCCAATCCCAACCTGTTGTACGTTTACGATTTAATTGAACGGCGCAATGTTTACTGCAACCGCCAAATTGCTGCGATGCTGGGCTACACCGCCCAAGAAGTACAAGATATGGGTACAGAAATGATGTCAAATCTGCTCAACCCCGAGGATTTGCCAGCTTTTTGTGAAAGCGTCCAAAAAGTGCAGCAAGCGAAAGACGGCGATGTCATTGAATGTCAATACCGCATGAAACACAAAAACGGCGAATGGCGGTGGATGCACAGTTGGGATACAGTATTTCTCAGAACAAATGACGGTAGACCCAAACAAACTCTCGGTACGGCTAATGACATCACAGACCGCAAATTAGCGGCCGAAAAACTGCTAGCATCGCAGCAAAGAATCTCATTTTTATTGCAGCAAACGCCGATCGCAATTATTGAATTAAACCTGAATTTAGAAGTTATCACTTGGAATCCGGCTACCGAAAAACTTTTTGGCTACAGCCAAGAAGAAGTTCTCGGCCAAAATGTCCCAGATCGCCTCGTTCCAAACAACTGTTACCACCAAATATTTCAAATTTTAAGCAACAAAATTAATATGGAGTCTTGTGCCAGTTGCACCACCCACAAAACTATTACAAAAGATGGTAGAAGTATTGTTTGCGAATGGTATAATACTCCGCTAATTGACGATAACGGTACAGCGATCGGCATCGCTTTAATGGCTGTAGATATTACCGAACGCCAGCAAGCGCAAACTGAACTGCAAGAAAGTGCTTTGCGACAAAGAGCGATCGCCCGAATCATTGAAAGAATGCGCCAGACATTAGATATCCGAGAAATATTTCAAACTACAACCAGAGAATTGCGCCAAACCATGAAGTGCGATCGAGTCGCCCTTTACCGTTTTAATCCTGACTGGAGCGGCGAATTTGTAGCAGAATCAGTTGACAGCAAGTGGATTTCTTTCATGCAAGCACAGCAGGTTGATTCTAAAATTACTGAAAGTGCTTTAAAAAACGAACAATGCCTCGTCAAAAAATTCGAGAGCAGCTCACAAAAAGTATGCGATACTTATTTGCAAGAAACTGCGGGCGGAGCCTACAGCCGAGGTAAAACTTACCTTTGCGTCCCAGATATTTACAAGCAAGGATTCAATAATTGCTACATCCAACTCTTAGAAAAATTTCAATCCAGAGCCTACATTACCGTGCCAATTTTCTGCGGAGAAAAACTCTGGGGACTGCTAGCATCCTATCAAAATTCAGCTCCCCGCCAGTGGAGCGAATCTGAAATCAACGTTGCAGTTCATGTGGGCACTCAGCTAGGAGTAGCATTGCAGCAAGCAGAATTGCTCGCCCGCACTCAAAGGCAGTCAATGGAACTACTTAAATCCAAAGAAAATGCCGAAGTTGCCAACCGCGCCAAAAGCCAATTTCTCGCTTCCATGAGCCACGAACTCCGCACCCCTCTCAACGCCATTCTCGGTTTTTCCCAAGTCATGGCCCGCAACAGTTCCATCACGCAAGAACAAAAAGAATACATAGAAATTATTAACCGCAGCGGCGAACATTTACTGGAACTGATCAATGATGTTTTGTCAATGTCGAAAATAGAAGCAGGTCAAATTACTATCAATCAAAGCCGCTTCAACCTCTACAACCTTCTCGGCAGTCTCCGAGAAATGCTGCAACTAAAAGCAAATTCAAAAGGGTTGCGCCTGATATTTGAAAATATCGGCGATTTGCCGCAGTACATTGAAACAGACGAGTCGAAATTGCGACAAGTTTTAATTAACCTGATCGGCAATGCCATTAAATTTACTCAACACGGAACCGTTACTTTGTGCGTTAGCAGCCAAGTAGAAAAAAACGCCGTCGGACAAGAAGAAGCTCAATTGCATTTTGAAATTGCCGACACGGGACCCGGCATTTCTCCGTCGGAAGTTCTTACATTATTTCAGCCCTTCGTGCAAACCGAAACAGGTCGCAAGTCTATGCAGGGAACCGGGCTAGGATTGCCAATTAGCCAACAGTTCGTCAAGATTATGGGAGGTAATATTGCTGTTGAAAGTCAAGTGGATAGAGGCACAATTTTTACTTTTAATATCCGCGTTAACATCGTAACAGAAAGTGACGAACAAGAAAAACCTGCCGTTAAACCAGTTATTGCTTTAGAAGCCGGACAGCAAACCTATAGGATATTAATAGTTGAAGATGTAGCGGAAAATCGCCAACTGCTGTTTCAGCTTCTCGTACCGCTCGGATTTGAAGTCCGCGAAGCAATTAACGGTAAAGAAGGAGTTGCTTTGCAGTCTACTTGGAAGCCGCACCTAATTTTGATGGATATGCTGATGCCAGTTATGGACGGCTACGAAGCTACAAAACAGATCAAGCAAACTCCAGAAGGTAGAGAAATAATAATTATTGCCCTGACTGCTAGTGCTTTTGACGAGCAGCGACAAATAATTTTGTCTGCCGGTTGTGACGATTTTATCTGTAAACCGTTTCGGGAAGAGGTACTATTTGAAAAGATAGCGCATCACTTGAATCTGCGTTATATTTATGAGGAAGAAAACTCATCTATTTCTGATTCAGCACCCCGACAGGTTCAAAGTTTGACCACCGAGGATTTGAGTGTAATGCCCGCAGACTGGGTGGTCGATTTATACCGAGCAGCACTTTGCGTTGACGACAACCGCATCCTCGGACTGATCGCTCAAATTCCCGAAACTGAGGCAAATCTCGCTAATGCTTTAACAGATTTAGTCGATAATTTTCGGATAGATATCATTATCGATTTAACTCAATTATATTATGATGAACGAGCCATTACTAGCAGCGACTCTTAGAGACATTCTGATCGTTGACGATATGCCGGACAACTTGCGACTTTTATCAACTATGCTAGAATCCTACGGGTATCAAGTTAGGAAGGCGATTAACGGAAAAATGGCTCTGCAAGCAGCACAAATCTCTCCTCCCGATTTGATTTTACTAGATATTAATATGCCGAAAATGAACGGCTATGAAGTTTGTGAAAATTTAAAAAAATATGAAAATACTAAAGATATTCCGGTAATTTTTATTAGTGCGCTAGATGACGTGATGGAAAAAGTTAAGGCTTTTCAAGTAGGAGGAGTAGATTATATTACTAAGCCGTTTCAAGTAGAAGAAGTCTTCGCCCGCGTGGAAAGCCAACTGTCTTTGCGTTTGTTGCAATCGCAACTGCAACAGCAAGCTAGGGAATTGCACGATCGCAATTCCAGATTGCAGGCAGAAATCGCCGAACGGCAGCGGGCGGAAGAATCAATCCGGTTTTTGCTGGAAACGACGCAGGCGATCGGCGAAGCTGCGGACTTTCATTCAGCTTTAGAAGCAATTCTGCACCAACTTGGCGAAACAATCGGATGGGATGTAGGAGAAGCTTGGATTCCCAATGCAGAAGGAACTGCGCTGCAATCTGCCAGGGGCTGGTATGCGAGTAACGCCAGCATGGAACCCTTCCGCACCCAAAGCGAACAACTGACATTTGCCATGAATATCGGGCTGCCAGGACGAGTTTGGGCATCCAAGGAACCGGAATGGGTAGAAGATATTTCCCAGGGCTACCCAGATTTTTTACGAAGTGAAGTAGCACGAGAACTCGGATTTAAAGCAGGTTTTGGCGTGCCGATTTTGGTAGGCGATGAAGTATTGGCGGTGCTAGTTTTTTTTCAAATTTTGCCTTCTCCGAAAAACGCGCGCTTTATAGACATTTTCAATGCGGTTGGCACTCAATTAGGTGGTTTGATTCAGCGCAAACAAGCCGAAGAATTGCTGCGAATTGCTGAAGAAAGATATCACAGCATTGTAGAAAATGCGATGGAAGGCATTTTTCAAAGCACTCCTTCTGGAGGCTATCTCAGCGCTAATCCAGCTTTGGCAAAATTGTACGGTTACGACTCGCCAGCAGAACTGATGTCTAGCATTAAAAATATCGCCAAACAACTGTACGTTGACCCTGAACGCCGCCTGGAATTCGTGGCGGCTATGGATGCAGAAAATGCGGTTTCGGGGTTTGAATCTATGGTATGCCGCAAGGACGGAAGCCAGATTTGGGTATCAGAAAATGTCCGCGCCGTTCGGGATTCAAAAGGCGTTATGATGTACTATGAGGGTACTGTTTCTGATATTACAGAGCGAAAATTAGCGCAAGAAGAACTCAAAATTCAACAGGAACAAAGCGAGAAATTGTTGTTAAATATTCTGCCCAAACCAATAGCAGAACGTTTGAAGGCCCAGCAAAGCACGATCGCCGACAGTTTTGCCGATGTAAGTGTTTTATTTGCTGATATTGTTGGCTTTACTGAACTGTCGGCGAGAATGTCTCCGACGGAGTTGGTAAAGCGATTGAATGTGATTTTTTCTCACTTCGACCAGTTAGCTGAAATGTACGGTGTGGAGAAAATCAAGACTATTGGTGATGCTTACATGGTAGTGGGGGGATTGCCTACGCCGAGACATGACCACGCGGAGGCGATCGCCCAAATGGCCTTGGGAATGCAGGCAAAAATAGCCAAATTGTCGGCCGAGACAGGAGAAAAACTGGCAATTCGCATCGGCATCAATTCCGGGCCGGTGGTGGCGGGAGTGATTGGTGTGAGCAAGTTTACCTATGATTTGTGGGGAGATACGGTGAATGTGGCGTCGAGGATGGAGGGTACGGGTTTTGCGGGCAGAATTCAAGTTACTGATGTTACTTACGAGCTTTTAAAAGATAAGTATTTGTTGGAGATGCGAGGCGTAATTCCGGTGAAAGGTAAGGGGAATATGAGGACTTATTGGTTGTTGGAAAAAAGGTAGTCATTAGTCATTAGTCATTAGTCAGTAGTCAGTAGTCAGTAGTCATTAGTCATTAGTCATTGGTTAGTTGTTATTGGTTAGTTGTTATTGGTTAGTTGTTATTGGTTAGTTATTGTTGGTTAGTTGTTATTGGTTATTGGTTATTGGTTAGTTGTTAGTTGTTATTGGTTGCGAATCCCCAATTTCCCATTATCAATTCCAATTCTCAATTCTCAATTCTCAATTTCCAATAACAACTAACAACTAACAATTAACTAATGACTAATGACTAATGACTAATGACTAATGACTAATGACTAATGACTAATGACTAATGACTAATGACTAA
>NZ_JAUBTN010000043.1:0-23077 GCF_036705055.1 Microcoleus sp. CZ3-B2
GAATGAAACAGGAAGTAAGGTTCAAAGTCCAGCTTTGTATAAAGCTGGGTAGCTTTGGGTAAGTCTTATGTAACGGTTTTTAACGCCGATTTAATATATAGCAGTTCTCAAGCGTGCTGAGGTATGCCCTGTTTCGCCGATGCCCGATGCCCTGTTTGGCCGATGCCCGATGCCCGATGCCGCATAGTACCTCATCTTTCTGAGAAAGGCTTAATATATGTCAATCACCAGAACTGATTCAGTAAATCTGCAAGAATCAGTTTGAGTTCCGGTTCATTCACCCGCTTAATTGCTTTCGGAATACTTACCCACTGCCGCTTTCTCTTGCTAGCTTCCGGCCAATTTTCCAGAATAGTTTGCACTGGTAGCAAGAATACTTCTACATGACAAGTATGGCCGGACTTTTGATATTTGTAAGTTCCCAACAAATCCGGCAACACTTTACCCAACAAACCTGCTTCTTCCCAAGCTTCCTTCGCAGCAGAATCTTGCGGAGTCATATCAGGTTCAATTAACCCTTTGGGAATTACCCAGCGCTTACCGGTTGAAGAAGTAATCAGCATGACTTCAATTTTTCCGTCTTGAATGCGGTAGGGAATTACTCCCGATTGCTCTACCAATAAAGCGGTTATACTCATAATTTTGGCAATAGTTGTGGGTGCAAAAGCTGCTGCAACTAGATTAATATAGGACTGAGGCATAGGACTAAAGAAACCGCGTGTTTTACCGAATATCCGGGATACAGCGCGTCTTTTCGTAAAAAAACCCAGTTTCTGATCGCCCGTGCATAAGTCCGCTCTGCTCGCTACCAGGAGGAGTGTGGCAGATATTTAAGTTATTAACTTTTTGTTCCTAAACAATAAAAACTGCACGCCTGATTATAGATAATTCACCATTTTAGACAACCGCACAGTAGAGAACAGACATATTTTGCTTTCCCTCTGTTAAAACTAGCAAATGTAGATGCACTCCAGCTAGAAAATAATATTGTAATACTCGCGCGCAGATAAAAGCCGATCGCCCAAATCAGCCTCTATCCGCGCCAGTATGCGGTTTTCCCTCTAATCTTTCTTCGCCTTAGCCTCCAGATTTTCCATCCGACTCCTCAAATCTTGATTCTCCTTCTTCACCTGGTCTAACTCCTCCCGCAACTGCTTCACCGCTGCATCGGAACCAGCATTTTTCTGCACTCTTTGCACCGCTTCATCAGCCATCATACGGACGCGGCCGTCGGGAGTTTGGTCAGCTAAAGAACGCAAAATCCGAATGGCTTTGCGAGTTTCCATCTGTCCTAAAGCCACTACCACAGATACTTGAGTCAAGAAAAACGTCTCCTTAGATAATTCTGCCAATCGGTGCAAAATTCGTTCTAAATTCAGCTTAGTTTGACCTGTTGAAATTGTCCCCAAAGAGCGAATTGCAGCCAAGCGCAAAGCTTGCGGAGTACCGATGGCTGTATATTTGAAAATTAGATTCAGCGCATCTTCAGAAGTTTTCATTTGCGCCAAACCGGCAATAGCACCCGATCGCACAACCTCATTCCAGCCCTGACGCTCTTTCAAAACCAATTTTAACTCTTTGAGTACCTGTTCGTCCGTCGGTTTTTCGTCGGGATTCGCCCCTGCGATCGAGCCCATAGCACTAGCTGCGGCCGCTTCTACATAATAGCTGTCGTCGCCTTTTTCGACGATCGACCTCAGCGCCTTATAAGTTTCGTGAGTCTTGATTTGGCCCAGCGCATTCACCACAGCGCGGCGAACCCTAGCATCTTTATCTTTCAAACCACTTGCTAAACCTTCAAAAGCTTGGTCGAGTTTAATTTCAACTAACTGAGTAGCTACTTCAGCCCGCACACCCCAAAACCGATCTTTTTTGAGAACTTCTGACAGCGCTTTCACAGCTTCCAGTCCTCCCTTTTTCGCCAAAGCTTTGGCTGCATAAATCCGGGAAACCGGGTCAGGGTCGAACTTCAACTGAGCTTTTAATTCGGCAACTCCATACTCTAAAACAACGGTTTTTAAGTATTTATTTCCGACATCAAAACTGATAAAAGCGGGCTTCTCTTCTAGGGGAAAATAGAAACTTTGCTCGCGTTCGTGTACTCGAACCGTGAAAGTTTTTATATTAGCAGCACTTCCCTCGTCTGCATCTTTTTCCGGCTTATAACCGAAGCCGATCGGAATTTTTAGGTCGAAGACATCTTTGCTATTACCGTTGTCCTTTTTGCTATCTTTGATCTGAGTTTGTGTGACAGTCACTTTGGCTAATTTGCTGTCGCCGTCCCAGGAATAAGCAACTTTGTAATCTGGATGACCGCCGCGATAAACGTACTGGTCGAACAAAAACATTAGATTGCGGCCTGTCGCCTTTTCGATCGCCCTTAGCAAATCGATCGTTTCTACAGTTTTGTGAGCGTTATCCCGCACAAAAGTGTGAATTGCTTTGTAAAATAGTTCGTCGCCTAACTCGGCGCGAATCATGTGATACACGCAAGCGCCTTTTTCGTACAAATGGCGATCGTACAATTCGATCGCTTCGCGGTAAACGTGAGTGACAATCGGGCGGCGGTAACGAAAACTGTCTTCAGCTAAATAATTGCGGGCTTCACCTAACATATAATAAGCCGCATCTTCTTTGCCGTATTCTTTGTCAGTCCACAGCACCTCACAATAGGAAGCCATACCTTCCTTGATCCAAGCATGAGACCAGTGTTTAATTACTACTAAATCGCCGAACCATTGGTGAGCTAATTCGTGAGCAACCAAGCTTTCTGTACCGCGATTGTCGAGGCTAGCGCGTTCGTCTAGCAAGCACCTATCTGTTAGCAAAGTTGTCGAAGTATTTTCCATGCCGCCGAAGATGAAATCATCCACGCAGACTTGAGCATATTTAGGAAAAGGGTAAGGATAGCCAAATGCTTTAGAGAAAAACTCAATCATTTGGGGCGTTTTGCCCATGCTGCGCTTACCGTCGGCTTCGCGGCCTTTTTCGACGTAATAATTAACTGGTTTGCCGTTCCATTCGTCTTTAATTTCGGCAAAATCTCCGACGGCTAAGGTCATTAAATAAGTTGGGTGGATCTGGGTTTGCGACCAGTGATAAATCTTATCGTCGCCCTCATTTTTTGTGCTAATTAATTCGCCGTTAGATATTGCAAAAAGTTGTTTCGGTACTTGCACTCTAATTTCGGAAGTTGCGAGTTGTCCGGGATAGTCGAAACAGGGAAACCAGAAGCGGGAATCTTCGTCTTCGCCTTGAGTCCAAACTTGTGTTGGTTTGTCGGGATAGTGTTTGTCTGGCCCGACAAAATAGAGACCGCGCTGGGGTTTTTCGACCGAGTATTCGATCGCGATTGTAATTGGTTCGTATGCTTTTGTTGGTTCGTGCAGTTGAATTTGCAGCACTTCGCCGTCGCTGTCGAAATTTTGCTCGGTTTCGCCGATTTTTACTGATTTAATGTTCAGGTTGACAGCATCTAAGGTTAATTTGTCAATACCGCTGCGGACTGGATTGATGCGGATGTTGCAAGTGCCGTGAAAACTTTGTTTGGGAATATCCAGCACTAAATCGAGGAAAATATGCTCTACTTGTCCGGGGCGATCGGGGTTGTAGTGGGGTCTGGCACCGGGCATCTCGAAGGACTTGTTACCGTTTTCAGAATCAAAGTAAGTGTGTGACATTATGATGGCAAAGTGGTGTATCGAACGGCGATCGCAGGCAGCAGCGAGGAAAGCTAAACTGCCAGCTTATTCTAGGGTAGCGCGTCCTAGTTGCTGTTGTCGCTAATCTTGTTGAAAATTCGGGCGATCGTTACGGGATATAAACAATGATTTTTTAGCTACAATATCAGCAAGGCTAATGTCTGCAATCATCAGCCTGAAATTGAAATTGAGAGGGCAATCAGCATGACAGCTACAGTATCAGTTCCCAGTGCGATCGCATCTTTGCTGGGCGACGAAGCCGAAGACTTGCTCACCCATCAAGCAAAAGTTTCTAAAGATTTGTTGCACCTGCCAGGCGCGGATTGGGTCGATCGCATTTTCGCTCAAACCGATCGATCTCCCCAAGTCTTGCGATCGCTCCAGCAACTTTATTCTAGCGGACGCTTGGCGAATACCGGCTATTTATCCATCCTACCAGTAGACCAAGGAATCGAACACTCAGCAGCCGCTTCTTTTGCACCAAATCCCATTTATTTTGACAGCGAAAACATCATCAGACTAGCAATTTCTGCAGGCTGCAACGCTGTCGCCACCACCCTAGGAGTGTTAGGCAGCGTATCTCGCAAATACGCCCACAAAATTCCTTTCATTCTCAAACTCAATCACAACGAACTACTGACTTATCCCAATCAATCCGACCAAATAATGTTTGCTTCCGTCGAACAAGCTTGGAATTTGGGAGCAGTTGCAGTCGGAGCAACAATTTATTTTGGTTCCCCAGAATCGACGCGACAAATCCAAGAAGTCAGTCAAGCTTTTGCCCAAGCTCACGAATACGGAATGGCAACAATTTTGTGGTGCTACCTCCGCAACGATATCTTCAAACAAGACAAAGATTATCACACTGCTGCGGATTTAACAGCTCAAGCAAATCACCTAGGAGTGACAATTCAAGCTGACATCATCAAGCAAAAATTGCCCGAATGCAACAACGGCTACGCAGCAGTTGCTAAAGCCAGCGACCACAGTTACGGCAAAACCGACAAGCGCGTTTATTCCGATTTGACAACGGATCACCCGATCGATCTAACACGCTATCAAGTGCTCAACTGTTATGCGGGAAGAATGGGTTTAATCAACTCCGGCGGTGCTTCGGGAAAAAACGATTTTGCCGAAGCCATTCGCACCGCAGTAATCAACAAACGCGCTGGCGGCTGCGGCTTAATTACCGGCCGCAAAACTTTTCAGCGTCCCTTTGAAGAAGGTGTAAAATTGTTCCACGCCATTCAAGACGTTTATTTGTCGTCCGAAATTGCGATCGCCTAAACATTCACAGCCAACTAAAATTAGGGTGTGCAGCGCACCCAATGCTATCCGGTTCGTAGTGCAGACCCTTTTTGTTGCGATCGTAGACCCAACACGATATGATATCAAATCCAGTAGCATCAGAATGATTCAAATATATATTCTCGGACTCTGTGTACTCTGTGTTCTAGTCAGGTTAAATCATTCCGATGCAACCGGAAACGATATGACAGATAATTTATATACGATTAATAACCGTAGCAACAACTTGTCAAGATAGTATTAAAATACCCCACAGCCTTGTTTAAAACCAAATTCTAGCTTCATCAAGCCCCTACAATGCACCGATTTTGTTAAAATAATTTATACTCAATTTACCCCAAAAAAATCTCAACTTTGCAATCACTAAGTTGTAAATTGTCAATTTTTATTAAATTGCTCGGATCGTATAGATTGTGTAAGTATAAAATAGAAGGCATAAATTTTTATTTATGATTCCCTCTACCTTCTAACTCGCTACCAAAATAATAGCATATCTAAAAAAAAATGCAACTGTAGGTCAACTCTCAACCACAAGCTTAATCATTAATTATCAATTCTTCAAACCAAAATCCTATAACCTTAACTGTATCTCTTCAAAAATGAATCTTTATAATAATGGATTATACCCCCTTTAGCCTCACATTTGTCGATCGCGCCCCCTTATGAGTAATAATCCCGGCAAATTCGGCCTCCGTGCCACCCTCGTCGTTCCCTTCGTAATACAAATTTTTGTAGCGGTTGGGCTAGTAGGCTATCTATCCTTCCGCAACGGACAAAAAGCGGTCAACAATGTTGCCAGCCAGTTACGGCGTGAAGTGGTAGCCCGCGTCCAACTTCACCTGACAAGCTACTTAGCTAAACCTCATTTAATTGAGCAAATTCACATCAATACAATTCGCCAAAAGTTACTCGACCCCACCAATTTTAAGCAAATGGAAGGCTATTTTTGGCAGCAAAGCCAATCCCTTAATCCTAATATTGGAACCATCGCCTTTGCCAATGCAAAAGGAGAATTTGTAGGCGCTAATAAACCAGAAGGCTACACAGTAATAGCGAACGAAACAACTGGTAACGCCATCCGCAGATATGCAGTTGACAATCAAGGCAATCGCATCAAATTAATTCGAGAAAAACCCAATTATGATGCTCGAACTCGCGATTGGTATAAAGCTGCTGTCCGGGCCGGCGGCCCAACTTGGAGCGCCATAGATACTTCCGCTTTAGGTGACAGGCTAGACCTTTCAGCAGTCTACCCCTTCTACAACAGTACAGGAACACTTCAGGGCGTTTTTCTGACCGATATTTCCCTAGGACAAATTAGCGACTTCCTGCACAGTTTCACTGTTGGCAAATCAGGGAAAATTTTCATCGTCGAACGCACCGGACTTTTAGTTGCTAGCTCCACAATCAACAAACCTTTTACAGTTGCTGCCAGCGGTAAAACCGAGCGTCTTCACGCCGAAAAAATTAGCGACCATTTAACGCGAAAAACAACTCAATATTTATTCGAGCAATTTGGAAATTTAAATAAAATAAATACCCCTCAGCAGATGGAATTTATTCTCGACGGCGAGAAACATTTTCTGCAAGCTGCCCCTTTTCGAGATGAATTAGGTATTTTAGATTGGCTAGTTATCGTAGTTGTCCCCGAATCAGACTTTACAGCAGAAATTGATGCCAATAACCAAACTACCATCCTGCTATGTATTGTAACTTTAATTGTGGCAATTATTATCGGTATTTTCACCGCTGCCTGGATTGCGAAACCACTGCTTAAACTTTCTCAAGCATCCGCAGAAATTGCCACGGGAAACTTAGAGCAGCACGTCCCGCTCAGCAGGATAGTTGAAATCGGACAACTAGCACATTCATTCAACAGCATGGCAAGACAACTTCAAGAATCTTTTGCCGCCCTAGCAAAGCAAAATGAAGAGCTAAAAGACCTCGACAAACTTAAAAATGAATTCCTTGCCAACACCTCCCACGAACTCCGCACACCCCTCAACGGCATCATTGGCATCGCTGAATCTCTGATTGACGGAGCAACCGGAGAACTTCCTCAAAGAACTCAAGCTAACCTCACTTTAATTGTCTCCAGCGGTAGGCGTTTGTCTAATTTAGTCAACGACATTCTTGACTTCTCTAAATTGAGGCACAAAAATTTAGAACTGCAACTCAAACCCGTAGACTTACGAGCAGTTACCAATGTAATTTTGACCATGAGTAAACCCCTAGCTGCGGCTAAAAAATTGCAATTAATCAACTCGATTCCGGCGGAATTTCCCTCCGCCTTAGCCGATGAAGAGCGCCTGCAACAGATTTTGCACAACCTTGTGGGTAATGCGATTAAATTCACTTTGTCAGGAACGGTAACAGTGTCAGCAAAAGTGGTAACAGAGCCTCAGCTATCGGCAGTAAATTTCCCAAAATCACCAACTACAAACTCTCTCTTGGCTGTGACAATTTCTGATACCGGAATTGGTATTGCAGAAAATCAATTTGAGAGAATTTTTGCATCTTTTGAACAAGCAGAAGGAGCTAGCACCAGAGAATATGGCGGTACAGGATTGGGTCTAGCTGTCACCAAAAAATTGGTTGAATTGCATGGCGGTAAAATTCTGGTTGAGTCTCAACTAGGGGAAGGTTCGCAATTTACATTTACTTTGCCTATTTCCAGTGTCAAAACTGCACCCAAGCCGTCAGCAGAGCTTCAAAAAACTCAGATTTACGAGTTAGCCATCCCCATAGTTGCCGAAGATTTACCGCTGACAACAAATCATGAAAAACAGTTCAAAGTTTTGATTGTTGATGACGAACCCATTAACCGTCAGGTACTCATCAATAACCTTTCCCTGTACAATTACGCCATTACAGAAGCTAGTAACGGACAAGAGGCCTTGGCCGTAATGGAAGGCGGTTTTATCCCTGACTTGATTTTGCTAGACTTGATGATGCCGCACATGAACGGTTATGAAGTTTGTCAAAAAATCCGCGAGCAGTTTCCAGCTTATGAACTTCCGATTGTGATGCTGACTGCGAAAAATCAAGTGGCAGATATTGTGGAGGGATTTGAATCGGGAGCTAATGATTATTTGTCGAAGCCGATTCAAAAACAAGAAATGCTTTCCCGCATCAGAACGCATATTTCTCTGGCAAAAATAACTTCAGCTTACGGGCGATTTGTACCGCGCAATTTTATCAAATTTTTAGGAAAGGAAAGTATTATTGATGTTCAAATTGGCGACCAAGTACAGCAAGAAATGACGGTAATGTTTTCTGACATTCGCTCATTTACAACTCTGTCAGAAGCGATGACACCTCAAGAAAATTTTCAATTTATTAATTCTTATCTCAGTCAAGTCAGCCCAGTTATTCGGCAGTACCGAGGCTTTATTGATAAATATATTGGCGATGCGATTATGGCGCTGTTTCCTGAGTCAGCTAATGATGCTGTGCAAGCTGCAATTGCGATGCAGAAACAAGTAGCGCTGTACAACGAACAGCGGCAACTGGGAGGTGAGGTTCCGATTTCTATAGGTATTGGCTTGCATACAGGCAATTTAATGCTGGGAACCGTTGGCGAATCCGAACGCATGGATACGACTGTGATTGCTGATGCTGTTAATTTGGCCTCTCGTTTGGAAGGCTTAACGAAGCTGTACGGAGTGGGAATTTTGATTAGCGAACATACTCTATCTCGGCTGGAAGGTTTACCAAATTTTAAGTCCCGTTTTCTCGATAGAGTGAGGGTGAAAGGGAAAACTGAATCGGTTGCTGTTTATGAAGTTTATGATGAAGAACTCGGATTGTCTAACCAGTTAAAGACTCAGACTCAGGCAATTTTTGAGGAAGGAATCAGGGCTTACAGTTGTCAAGATTTTGCCCTAGCTCAATCAATATTTGAAGAGATATTAGTTATAAATTCTGAGGATAGGGCTGCTCTACTTTACGTAAAACGCTGTCAGCAATATCAACAATATGAAGTGCCGGAAGGATGGGAAGGTGTGGCAGATTTAGATTTTAAGTAATTGCAGTTCCAAAAATGTAATGGAAATGTGAATAAGTCTTGCTACAATGATTAATGTTAGACAAATTTCATAAAGTAGCGCTAGATATTAGCCCCCGCGAGTTCGGGAGGGCTAAGACTTCATCAATAGCACATCTTTACAAAAATGGTATTAGACAAATAATTTTTTATTTGCCTAGCTCCCCGCCGGATGCAGTCGGCCCGTTTTCCTACATAAGATCGACTCTAATTTCTATATAGCCTTTCTGTGCTCTCATAGGAGGTACTATGCGGCATAGGGCATAGGCCTCCTTGGGCATACCTCACAATGCTTGATAACCGCTATATTGATCCGGTTACTATCAAGCAAATTAATAGTTTAGCAGATTTTGGACTTGACAGCGGAGTAGGGCGAAGAATGCCGATGGGAATGGGTATGACGCGCCGGTTGCACAATTTTTAATCATTCATTTTTCGGCTTAATTTCACTAACTATTTCGTAAATATCTGTGTCGGGAATTTTGGCAAACAAAGGAGTCATCTGCTTCAATATTTCCTGATATGCTTCGCTTTGATTGGCGGCCATCTCTTCTACACTTTCCCAAAAAATGATGGCAATACCTTTGTCTGTATTGGGCAATTGCAGCAGGTACGCTCCCTTAAAACCTGTAGCATATGTGGCAACGGCTTTTTCAAAAAGTTCTTCTGCTTCTTTGAATTTTCCTGGTTTAAATTCGCCAAGGGCAACGTAGGCAAACTGATGTCGGAGAAAGTCTAAAAATTCTGACATATCCTGTTCCTGAATAAATTGCTATACACCAGGTTATATTTTACCCGATCGCCCGAAATTTGTGAATAAGCTGGCGCGCGTCTAGTTTTAACAAATATGTTTCTGGAAACAAGGAGTGGGGCGTTGCTTTGAGCGGTGCCATAAAAATTCAATCTAAATACCGCAACAGGTTAGTGATTTTTGGAGTGGCGCGCTCATCCCAGCGGCGAATTGATGAGATACTGCACCTAGCTGCGATCGCGCTTTACCCGAAAAAAGCGGTTTTTTGCAATAACCCTATTGAATTTATAAAATTTACCTGCAAAGATTATAAGGTATCAAGACAAATAAAGTAGAGAGGCAACTAAAATAAATGCCAAAAATATTAGTAATTGAAGACAATAACTTTATCCGAGCAACCGTTATAGAACTCTTGCAATTGCACGGTTTTGAAGCTGTAGGCGCAGAAAACGGACAAGTCGGTATCCAGTTAGCGATCGCCCAAATTCCCGATTTAATCTTGTCTGATGTGATGATGCCGGAACTCAACGGTTTGGAAGTTTTCGCGATTTTGCGATCGTACCCTGCAACCGCCAGCATTCCGTTTATTTTTATGACGGGTTCAGAAATAGAAAAAGCGATCGAACTCAAAGCCGATGGCTACCTCAAGAAACCTTGCAGCGCCACAGAAATGTTCCGGGCGATCGCAACTCAACTAGAAAAACCGAAAATTACCAACCCAAAACATCAAAAAGTACAGGACAATTTTGGTAAAGAAAATCTCAGCTTGGGCGCCCGGACTCAAAAATCTCGGTTTGAGATGGCGTCGCTTTGCTTGCAATGACACGTACAGTAACGTTATTGATACATAAATTGAAGGAATTTCAAATTGGTTCGGCCAGGGGGTGGCTTAGACTGGGTATGTTGAATTTGGTACAAAAGTCATGAACCCACAATCTAAAGGCCGCCTAGTTTGGAATCACTCCACCCACCTTCCCGGTTTGATACCAATTTTAGAGCGCCTCACCCTAAAAATAGGCATTCAAACTGTTACGCCAGGGGTCATCAACAAAGTTAAAGGACACATCCCCCGCATGACATTAAGAGTGTCAGTACCCATCCGGGGGGGATTTAAAATCATTGCCAGACAGGGCAAAACCGTACAAGAAGTCTTTATATTAACCACTCTCAGTCAAGGGGAATTGGAAGAGATGATCGCCCAAACCCTAGCCCGGTGACAATTTTTCCTTAGCAAGCACTGCGCGAGCTCTAACTGCTAAAGTTTCATCGCTTTGGGCTATTTCCTCAAGTTGGGCCAAAACTTCGGTTAACCAATCCGGTTGAACAGTTGCAGCAACCGCCAAAGCTTGCAAAGCCCCCGCTGCTGCGTAGCGAACCACCCATTCCGGGTCTCGGGACGCTTGCAGCAGCGTTTTCACAGCGCGAATTTGAGCATCTAAAACTTGTTCTGCGGGCATAAGTTCCCAGCAAATCGTCCCCAAACCCCTAGCCGCCGCCCGCCGCACGCTCAAAGCAAAGTCATTCGCTGCGGCATCCAGCAAAATCTCTAAACCCCTGGGATCGCCAATTCCCGCCAAAGCCCGAACAGCCCAAGCTCTTGCCCCGTAATTGTAGCCGTCAAGCTGTTCTAGCAGCGGCAGCACGGCGGGTTCTCCGAGTTGAATCAGCCCGTCAACGGCGGCAACTGCGGCGCCGGGGTTGTTGTAGCCGAGGACTGTAATTAAGGTAGGAATTGCTTCTTTGGAAGGAGCCTCCGCCAGTGCTTTGACTGCGTTTAACAAGCCTTCGGAAGAATCTGCTTGTTCGACTGCGCGAATTAGTTCTAATGCCATTGATTTGTAAGCTCTACCGTGATCATTGTAATTGTAGGTTGGGTCGATCGCGCGATCAAACTTTTTGCAGCGTCGGTGAGGCGCGGCGATCGACTTGGAAAGCTTACCATACTCGAAATATGACAATCTTGGTTAAAGAGTCGAATCCGCCAAAAACTCGACTCCATACCTGCGCTAGGAATTCTTGCGCTGTGCATCCTCACCGCCTTCGCGCTTCCTATAAGCCTTAGCCCAAGCATAGCGCTGCGGATTTTTTGTCAGCAGATATTCCACAACTTCCCGACGCTTCTCATCCTTAGCATTTTTGACAACCCGCTTGAGTTCGGAATCTATATCTTCTGATTCAGCACCGCGTTTAATTGCCTTGTTAAACCAATCATCGCCCTGTGAATATTGACCTCGCTCATAACAAATAGCTCCCATCAAAGTGTAAGGATGATGACTCTGAGGCTGATACTCAATAGCTTTGAGTGCACACTTTTGTGCATCATCTAATTTATCAATATCTCGGAAAGCACCGCCCCTCGTTGTTAACAAAGCTGACTTGAGCTTATTTTCTTTAATTTTGTCGAAGTCCAGATTTTCTGTCACCTTCAATGCACTTTCCGGTTCATCTGCCTTGCGCCAATGACTGCTGGCGTTTGGCAAGTTCCATTTATCTCCTGTGCGCTCATATTCCCGATCGTAGAAAAGCGCTTCAAGCCTGTGGTAGGCCATAGCAATCTTTCCATGACTAGCTAAAAGTTTCTGTTGTATTAACTGAACAACTAACACAGGATCTAGACGCTCTTCTTTCTCCAATTTTACCATGATTGCGTAAAACGGATCGAAAGGGAAATCACGATCTATAATCCGATACTTGACCTTGAGAGCACCAAATTCCTTTTCTTGGGCAAAAGTAATTACATCCTCACGTCCATTCTGTTTCAGCCAATCAATATCAGCCTCACTTAAATGCTCTCCCGATTGAATCTTAGACTTGAGACTAGCAGCATATTTGTCAATAGCAAAAGTAATTACATCCTCACGTCCATTCTGTTTCAGCCAATCAATATCAGCCTCACTCAACGGCTCTCCAGATTTAATTTGGGACTTGAGACTAGCAACATAGTTTTCAATAGCAAAAGTAATTACATCCTCACGTCCATTCTGTTTCACCCAATCAAAATCAGCCTCACTCAACGGCTCTCCAGATTTAATTTGGGACTTGAGACTAGCAGCATATTTGTCAAGCGCCAGAGTAATTGTCTCAGTCAGTTTACGCTTTTTCAGAAAATTAATATCCTGCTCACCTAGCGGATTGTCTAAATCAATTTTTTTGAGAACTTTATAAAGATGGCTAGAGAGAGATGAATCCTCACAAGTAGTAGCTTTATACTTAACTTTCAGTTCAGCAAAGTGTCGTTTCTGTTCAATCTCCAAAACAATGCTAAGCGTTTCGCTCAGTTGATGCTCTTCTAGCCAGTTAAGTTCTGACTCGCTCAACTGCTGATCTACCTCAAGATTTTTCAGGATGGGATACAACGGACTTGATACAGATGTTTCTGGGTATTCACTAGCTTTGTACTTATCCTTTAGTTGGGCAAATTCAGCTTCCCGTCCAGCTTTTTGTTGCCAAAAAATTTCTAGAGTATCAACCAGTTGGTTGTTGAACAGCCAGTTAGCCTCTACATCACTTAATCTTTCTCGTGCATTCAGTTGCTTGAGAATTTGATACAAGGGGCTATCAAGTGAACAATCTGGGTATTCACTAGCTTTGTACTTAGCCTTTAGTACAGCAAATCGCGCCATATCTTGAACGATAGCAACTGTTTGAGCAAGCCCCTCTTCTTGCAGATATTCAACTTCTAAGTCAGTTAGGTGATTTTCAGAGTCAAGTTTCCAAAGGATAGGATACAAAGAACTGGATAGCCGTAAATCGGGATGTCTGGTTACTTTGAACTTAGACTTGAGTTGAGAAAATTTAGCATCTAGTTTTATTCGTTCTTCAGCCTTATGTAGTGGCTCTTGCTCGATAGCTTCTATTGTTTCCAAAAACTCTTGGTTTACTAACCAATCCCACTCGAAGTCGGTAATTTCAATTTCTAAATCAGCTTTTCGCAGAATGAGATACAGAAGACTAGAGGGAGATGAATTTTCATATTTTGTTGCTTGATACTTGGACTTAAGCGCGGCAAAATGTTGCACCTGGACTTCCAAATCGTCGTTGCTCATGGTGAATCCCCCGATTGATACTTCTAGCCACTACACAACCATCTCCCAGCATTCCGCGAGCGCTATTGTCAAAACCAAAACTTTTTTAACTGAGGAGCGCTCCAGATGGTAAGGTGATTTTAACACGAGTTATTTTGCCAAATCAAGCTACTAATATCAGTATTATTACGGAAATTTGAGCAAAATTATTGCCGAAAGTCTCCTTCCTCATTCCATCAAACCATCAGCCACCAGTTCATCAGACGAAAACCGCTCAAATAGTTCTCAATTGCCTGAAATACAGATATGCGCTAGGGAAACAGCGGTGCTGTTTCCTGAATGTGCTGTGTCCTGAATATATGGCAGACAATTGAGAATCGCTAAAGCAATCCTATTGCAGTTGTGAACTAATTTTTGTTAAAGTAAACTATCCATTAAATTCATCACTTGGATAGCTTCATCGGACAAAGATAGAGATGTTTGTTGATTTAGGTGATGCTCCAAAACTCCTTTGAGGGCAATCAATTTCATGCTATTTTCTGCTAAAGTTTCAGCAATAGCTGGCGCTGAGGGCAAATAGCCGATCGCCCCCAAGTCCATCAAAGCCGATCGCCGCAACTGCAAATTATCCCCATTCAAAGCCGTTATCAATCGATCGCCGTAAATGCGATCGCCAGTCAACTGATACATCGCCCGCGCTGCAGCGTACTGCACCCGCTCCACAGAATGCTCTAAAAAAGGTGCAATTAGCGGTATAGCCTCTGTCGCTTGCAGCGTACCCAAAGCTTCAATTACCGAGTCGTAAGGCTGCACAAGGTGCGATTTGCCAGCCACTCGTAGCGCCACAGCTACGCCCCCATCTAAGAGTTTCATCAGCGGTGGAATAGAATCGCGATCGCCCAGCATTTCTAGAGCTTGAGCCGCCGCTTCCCGCACGTAATAATCCGCACATTCCAAACACCGAATCAGCGCCGGTAAGGCTTGTTTGTCGCCCAATTTACCCAGCGCCCGCGCCGCATTTCGCAATAGGGAATAATCGCCGATTTTTGTTTGTTCTGACTCTTCTTGCAAGGCTGCAATCAAAGCTGCAATAGCTGCCGGTTCCTTGACTCGAAATCTGCCAATCCACCAAGCAGCATAATAGCGGAGACTGTAATCTTGGGAGTGCAAATTTGCGATCGCCTGTTCCACTGTTAAAGACTCGCCTTCAGCTACACCTGCCGGCGGTGAGTCGGATTCGTCATAATTCATAGTCGTTAGTTATTAGGAAAACTCGGGAATGATTTCAAAAGACTGTTGGCGAATTCAAAAAATGGTAAAACCCAACATTCCACAATCAGGGCAAAATAACTATAGCAGTTCGTTCATCAGTTGTGTAATTCTTGTAAGGGAAACCCCCCTGCGCGGCGATCGCGATCGCGTTCCCCAAGGGTAGCTATCCCCTAGGGAACCGTCCTCTTGATGCTGGGGGTAGACAATCTTGGCACTACCCCTACACATACACAAATTCTGCAAGGATTGCTAGATCAAGCGTTAGCTGATAGAAAAGGAATGCTTTCTGCTAAGTTGTCCTTAACTTCAATTCCCTGTTTTCTCGCCCAGAACTGGCTCAAAAAGTGAATTTGCCGCAAGCCGACAATTAAATTTAAACCAGGGACAAAAATCCACCAAACTGTTAAGGGTTCTTTGATTCCTTCTAGGCGGTAAAGTTCGTTAACTGTGTTGTAAAGTTTGAACTGCACGATGTAAATCCAAGCAATTCCCACGAAGGAAAACCAACCAAACCATCCGGGAACGTCGGGGTCAAATATCCGCAAAGCTTGGGGAACGGCTACTCCTAAAACAAAGGGCAGCAAGCAAAGAGTCCCCGACCAACCAGTGCCGTTATAGTGGCGCAATTCTTCTTGGATAATCCATTTATACCAGCCGTAATATAGCAGCAAACTGACTGCAGAAAGCAAAATCACTCGCCACAAGGAGCGGGGTTTTCCTAAAGGTTTGTCGGACATTTTTTGAGGGAATATATGAATGGCTTTATTGATTGTATTAACATTTGTTAATTATTGCAAAATTGCTTCTCGGATCGATCGCGCGGTTGCAGGGGCCAGCAGAACACCGTTGCGGTAGTGGCCGCTGGCGATCAGAACGTGGCTGTTACCCGGAAGCGTCTCGATAATTGGGGCCGGTCGTCTTTCCGGGCGCGGGCGCAATCCTGACCATTTGCTGAGGATTTCAGCTTCGGCTAAGGCGGGACAAAGCGATCTCGCCCTCGCCATCACTTTTTCTAACATATCAGCATTCGCCTGAATTTCCCCGCCGTTTTCGGGAAATTCCACCGTCGCGCCTATCCAAAATTCTTGATTTGCCAAAGGTACAATGTGAACGTCGTCGCAAGTAATTACGGGCCGAAAATCTGGGTTTCCTAAGGAATTTTTTAACCGCAAATGCAGTGCTTGTCCCAACACGGGGCGAATGTCAATTAATTGATTTAAGGATGCAGTGACTGTCGCAGAACCTAAGCCAGCGGATATAATTAGTCGATCGAACTCGCCACTAGCAGCAATCGCGGCCCCTTCAACTTCCACTCCAAACTTAAAAATTACGCCATTGCGTTCAGCAGCATCCACCAAAGCCAAAGTTAGCGCCGTCGGATCGACTTGCCGGTCTTGCGGCGAATAAATCCCAGCAATTATGTTATTGTTGACAGATAAGTGAGGATGGCGATCGCGCACTTGTTGCACATCCCAAAGTTCCAATTTCCAACCTTGAGATTCGCGAATTGCTGCTAGTTTTTCCCATTTACTTAAATCCTCTCCCTCCCCACAAAGCATCAAAATTCCCTGTTTGTTAAAGGGAATTTTTCGCCCCGTAACTGCTTCTAATTCAGGAATTAAAGTTTCGTAGCGCTGAAGGCTGCTTTCCCTCAACTGCCAATTTCTGCCCTTAGTTTTGTGACTGATAACTCCCATCAAAACGCCGAGGGCCGCACCTGTAGAACCCAGTGCCGGCTGTTGTTTGTCGAATACTGTGACTTTGACTTCGGGGAATTTACTTAGTTCAAAGGCGATCGATGCCCCGATAATACCGCAACCAATAATTGCAACGCGAACCATTCAATTTGAGATTTGAGATTTGAGACTTGAGACTTTATATAATTTTTTCGTAGGGCGCGCACCGCACACCCTACAATAACTGCACGCACCATCTCGGTATGCAGCGCCCACCCTACAAACTAAAGCAATTAGTCTTGAGGAATTAGCTGCAAGAAATTCTCGAAATGATTCACCGCTGTTTGATAACTAGCCATAACTTTCGCATAGTCATTCGCTTTAGCAGCGCTGTCAATGTTTACCAAATCAGCAAACAAACTCTTTGTCAAATCAACAGCTTGTTGTTGAGATTTGGGTAACAAAGTGCCTGACACGGCTCTCATGGTGTTACGCAAGTCGCCTAGAGGCCCGTGAATGTAAGTTACGGTATCAATCCAATTTCTGTTTTGAATTAGGTTTCCTAGTTTATCCATGCGCGATCGGAATTCTGTCAGGGTAGGAGCATAGCGCTGAATTTGCTGGATCTGGGCTGCTGTGTAAGTCGTCGGAACTTTTGCTTCGACACTGCTGCAACTAACCAGAAATGCCATCATAAACGCCATCATCAAGGCAAAAAATGAACGGGGACGAGTCATATCGATTTTTGATTTTTGATTTTTGATTTCTCGTTGCGGGCGGGCACGGGGACACCGACCCTAGGCACCGAGAGTTAGGTACAAAATATTATTTTACCTCCTGACGTCGCAGAAAAGTTATCAGAGCTTCGCCAACTTTTTCTGACCAATGTTCTTGGGGATAATGCCCCGCTTGTTCTAGTGTGACTAACTCGGCATTTTTCATGGAACTGACTAATTTTTGAGCGGGTTCAACACTCAGCCAAGGATCGGTCAAACCCCACACAAATAAAGTTGGGCGCGTCCATTGTTGCAAGCCTGATTCAATTTCTGCCATTGACTGCGGTAATTGAATGTTGCGGACTGTATTCATTAGCGATCGCCCCGCATCCGAACTCTTCAAAAACGGGCGGCGGTAAACATCTAAATCGTTGTCTGATATCGTCTTGCGACAACCGCCTTCGAGGGTTCTGTCTACCAAAAGCGGGTCTTGCGTCATCATGTCGCCAATAAAAGGCAGTCCCAACTGCTGCATTTTCCAAGGCAATTTGATATCGGCGGAAACTGGTGTATTTACGATCGCTAAACGTTCTATTTTATCTGGATTTTGCAAAGCGTATTGAATGCCCGCCGAAGCTAAAAATCCTTGGACTACGAGGGAAAATCGGTCTATTTCTAGAGTTTTAATAAAGCCAGCGAGGGCGGTTACAAAAGCATCTGGAGTGTAGGCAAAGTCGCGTTTGTCCGGTTTGGTCGATCGCCCGTAGCCCACCCAATCCGGCGCTAGCGATCGAAATCCCCCTGCCGCCAAATCCGACATGATTACAGTCCAGGTAAAGCTTTGGGACGGCAAACCGTGCAGCAGCAGCACCGGCGGCTTATCACTTTCGTTAACCGGATTTGTTTCCCGATAAAACCATTTTAGCGAGCCTACTTCAACTGTTTTCTCATCTATTGACATTATTTTACTGATTATTTATCAAAGAATAAGGCGGGTATTCCCCGCCCTACTTACCTAATAGTTGGATCTGTACAAGGAAATCTAAATCAATTGTGTAATTCTTGTAGGGAGTCTTGGCCCCGTGGTTGTCCTCCTGGCCTTGGAGGTAGGCAGGGGGACAGTACCCCTACATATTTGTACAAATGATTTAGACGCGCTCTAGAGTACCTTACCCAAATAATTAAAGTCCCGCTTAGAAATTCATTTCAGCAGCTTGAACTTTTTCGACCTGTTTCTTCTTGAGAACCAGCATGATTTGAGCCAGCATGGTTATAGCCACAAAAGCCATCAATCCTTTAACTCGACCTGCACTTTGCAGCACAATTTCCACATCTTTTTGACCGAAGCCGCCCACATTAGGATTGTTCGTCAAAAGTTCGTCGGCTGCAACTGTTTGTCCTTCGGTAACAATCAGTTCTGGGCCAGCAGGAATTGTATCAACAACCGCTGCACCGCCCGCTGGTTGGATTGTCACTTCAAAACCACCATCTTCAAGTGTGGTGATTTTAGAAATTGTGCCAGCTACCGAAGCATTATAAACAGCATTGTTGCTCTTAGCGCCTGTAGGATAAAGCTGACCGCGACCGCGGTTGCCGCCGACATAAATTAGGTATTTGCCGTAGTGAACGGACTTGTCAGTTGCGGGATTTGGCGACAAAACTGGGAATACCAATTCTTTGTATTGTTCACCAGGCAGCGGGCCCACTAAAATAATATTTTCTTGGGTTTCGCTGTAAGGTTGGAAGTAAAGATCGCCGACTTTTTCCTTCATTTCTTCGGGAATTCTGTCAGCGGGAGCAATCTTGAAACCTTCGGGCAACATCACAACTGCGCCTACGTTCAAGCCGCCTTTGCTGCCGTCGCCGACAACTTGCTGCACGTTAGTATCGTAGGGAACTTTGACAATAGCTTCAAAAACTGTGTCAGGCAAAACAGATTGCGGTACTTCAACTTCTGTCGGTTTTGCACCTAGGTGACAGTTAGCGCAAACAATGCGACCGGTGGCTTCGCGGGGAGTAGCGGGTGCTGTTTCCTGGGCCCAGAAAGGATAAGCAAATGCTGCTTGGGGAAGTGCGATGTCACTGGTGAGAAAAAATCCGGCGGCGACGATCGCAATTAAAGCAGTTTTGGCGATCGTCTCGACACTGCGGCGAAATATCGCAGATAAATTAGTTTGTGGCATTAGAGTATTCAATCTCAAAGGTTCAGACAATTTAGTGATTGGTCATTAGTCATCGGTCATTAGTCCTCGGTCATTAGTCATTGGTTATTCGTTACTTGTTATTGGTTATCGGTTATTGGTTATTGGTTACTTGTTATTGGCTATTGGAACTAAGCACTAACTACTAACTACTAACTACTAACTACTAACCACTAACTACTAACTACTAACTGCTGACTGCTGACTGCTGACTAATAGCTATGACCACCAAGGTTCTTCGCCGGTGCGGAAATCTGTTTCTTTCCAAGTGGTCAAAGCAATCTTGTCATCTGCGACAGTGGCGTGGGCTAGGGCCAGAGACAAAGGCGCGGGGCCGCGCACCACTTTGCCCTCACTGTTGTATTGAGAACCGTGGCAAGGACAGATAAACTTGTTTTCACTAGCATTCCAAGGCACGACGCAACCCAAGTGAGTGCAGACTGCATTGATGCCGTAATCGGCGAGAGATTCGTCTTTTTCCACCACCAAATAAGTGGGGTCGCCTTTGAGACCTTGGGCCAAGGTACGATCGCCCGCTGGGTGGGAAGCCAAATATTCGCTAACGATGATGTCGTTACCCAAGGCGTCTTTAGCGGTGACACCGCCACCTGCAGCCCCACTCGACGGAGGAACAAAATATTGGACAACGGGATAGAGTGCGCCCAGTGCCACACCTGTGACTGTACCGAACGTCAACAAATTCATAAATTGGCGACGCCCCATATCGGGGACATCGGGATTTCCAGCAGAAGATTGAGCCATGACCTGCCTTTACGGTTTTAAGTTACGTTTGTTTGTTAGGGAATTTGTACGTGCAGACAACTGGCGTAGTCGCAGCCCATCTGCTCGCACCAACTTCAGGCAGCGAAAATTCCTTTGAATAATGCGCCTTCCAGCCTTTATTAGAGTATTATTACATTTTTTGAACTTTGTCTTTTATTGTTTAAGAGATTCACTCAGGAGCAACCATGACGGGCAAGGATTTACACCAGCTACTCCTAGAAAAATGGGGAAAGTCTTACGATATCAGATTGCGGCGGACGCGGGGCAAGATTTTTGTGCAGGTGATGTGGAAATATTTGGAACAAGCGTCTTTTCCGATGACGGAGGCTGATTATTTCGAGCATTTGGACGCGGTGGCGAATTACCTCAACGGCTGGGGCAGCACGGCACAGGTGAGAGAATACATTGTAACTACTCGCGATCGCCCGCGCTTGGGCAAAGCTGTCAGCATCCCCCTGGATTTGGGCGAAAGAGCCTCGGAGTGGTTGCTTGACGAGTTTTGAATCTGCTAGTTGTGTGTTGACTGTTGACTGTTGACTGTTGACTGTTGGCTGTTGGCTGCTGACTAATGACTAATGACTGCTGACTGCTGACTGTTGGCTGCTGACTGTTGACTAATGACTAATGACTGTTGACTGTTGTCAGTCATATCAAATCCAGCTACAGGGAGCATTTCATTTTTATTTTTGTCGCAAAGCATTTTTTGGGTAGTGCTGTCTCCGCTCCGAAATATTGTACAGTTCCCTCGCGGATCCCACGGCGTTAAAGCAAAACACAGATGCTGCGAGTTAAATCCGAACCATCTTTCAGCGCGATCCCTTCTAGAGCTCGCCAGCCTCGGTCCTTTTCGCGATCCGGGTTTCTAGCCGACCAAAATCATCCGAACCATTTTCTGTCAACACTTTCACATACAATGAACCTCAGATATCTTGTGAAATTTAGGAGAATGTTGTAATGGGTGTTGCAGTTGGAATGGTTGAAGTCTTAGGATTTCCCGCCGCCGTAGAAGTTGCAGACTCAATGGTGAAAGCAGCCCGAGTTACTTTAGTTCGTTATGAAAAGATAACCCGCGCCTACTGGACAATTATAGTTCGAGGAGATATTTCTGAAGTGCAAGCAGCCGTTGCTGCTGGAATTGAATCAGTTAAAAAGGTCGATGGCGGAAAGTTGCTATCCTATCACATAATTGCTCGTCCCCACGAGAATCTCGATTATATTTTGCCGATCGGCTACACACCTGAAGTCGAACAGTTCCGAATGTAGACAAAGTTTTGACAAAACTTTGGTGTGGAGTTTTAACTTTTAGTAATTATAGAGGCGCGGGCGATCGCATCTCTATATTTTTTTGATGGCGAGTCGATCGCATTTATGAGCGAGAAATATTTTCAGTACAACCCGCCCCCAGCCCAAAAAACCAGAAACTTTCGACCCCTCACCGCCCCAAAAGCTTCACAAAACCAACACCGCCAAAATACAAAGCCAGCACCGCACCTCCCAAAAGACTTTGCGTTAAAGGATCGGTAGAAGGCGTTAACACCGCTCCCAAAATAGCCGCTCCCAACACTACATAGCGCCAGCCCGATAGCATTTGCTTGGACGAAACAATGTTCAAAACGCCCAGCAATACTAGGACGATCGGGATTTGAAAAGCTAAGCCGGTGCTGAACATTAACAAGAGCACAAATTTAAAGTATTTGTCGATCGACCACAACTGCTCTACAACATCCGCCCCGTAGCTAACAAAAAAGTTGAGCGCCGCCGGAATCAGAGCAATATAAGCAAATACTAACCCGCCCAAAAATAAGAAACTCGAACCCAAAAACACGGGCCCTAGCAACCGACGTTCTTTGCGAGTCAAGCCGGGGAGTACAAACAGCGCTATCTGGTAAAAAATAAACGGACTTGCAATTAGCAAACCGCTATATCCCGCTACTTCGATAGAAACAAAGAAATACTCGCCGGGAGCTAGTTGCAAAAACTTGACCGGCCCGGCGGGTACTTCTAGCAATTGTACGATAGGTTTAACTGTTAAAAAGCAACCAATAACAGCGATTACTACTGCAATTAGCGAGTAAAAAATTCGCTGCCGCAATTCTTCTAAATGGTCGAACAAAGACATCTCAACTTCGTCGGGAAGTTCGTCGAGATATTCATTTTCTAGGTTACGGGAACCCATAAAACTGTCGGCGATTGGGGCAATGCTATTTTCCAGGCTAACTTCTTCACCTTCTAATTTACTGACACCCACAGAATCATCGGCGATTGATTCAATGCTATTTTCCGGGCCAACTTCTTCACCTTCTAAGTTACTAACATCTACCGAATCATCGGCGATTGATTCAATGCTATTTTCCGGGCCAACTTCTTCACCTTCTAATTTACTAACATCTACCGAATCATCGGCGATTGATTCAATGCTATTTTCCGGGCTAACTTCTTCACCTTCTAATTTACTGACACCCACAGAATCATCGGCGATTGATTCAATGCTATTTTCCGGGCTAACTTCTTCACCTTCTAATTTACTAACATCTACCGAATCATCGGCGATTGATTCAATGCTATTTTCCGGGCCAACTTCTTCACCTTCTAATTTACT
>NZ_JAUBTN010000043.1:23177-55114 GCF_036705055.1 Microcoleus sp. CZ3-B2
TCTTCACCTTCTAATTTACTAACATCTACCGAATCATCGGCGATTGGTGCAATGCTATTTTCCGGGCTAACTTCTTCACCTTCTAATTTACTAACATCTACCGAATCATCGGCGATTGGTGCAATGCTATTTTCCGGGCTAACTTCTTCGAGGTTGTTGTCGGAATCTTGTTCGGATTTCTCCAAGTCTGAGGGCACAGTCATAGGTATTTGTGATTTTATTTAAGCTTTACGTTTATTAGTCTTGGAGGTAGGTGAGTGCAAAAATTTAGTTTACAGCTTAAGTTCCAATAAGGTTGGGTTGACACTGTTTATTTCCCGGAGATTTCCCTAAATCTCCCGGATAGTCGGGGGACTTTGAGAGCACTCTTGTCCCCCCTTTTTTTAGGGGGCCAGGGATCTCCGGCTTAACCCAAGTGTATTGAGTTAAGCCGGAGATCCCTTTTAACTTTAACGCCAACCGCGCATTTTTTGCTGAACTATTCCCACGTAATACATATAATGTCTGAGTCGTGTCGGTCAAACATAGTTTTTTAACTGTCAATGACGATCGCAATTTTGCCGACAGCGCGGCCGGTTTCGCTGTAAGTGTGGGCTGCGGCTACTTCTGCTAAGCTGTAAGTGCGATCGACAATTGGCCGGGTTTGCTCAGATTCGATTAATTCCCGCAAAAATCCCAAGTCGTCCGGCTTGGGTTTGGCAACAATTAATTGAGCTTTTTTACTCGACAAAAACCAGCTAGTCAACATCGGGAAGAAGTTCTCAAAACTCGGTAAAGTCGAGATATAAACTCCCTCCGATTGCATCACTTTTTCGCATTTAGCAAATGTTTGTTTGCCGACAGCATCCAAGATTATATCATATTTTTGGGGTTGTTTAGTAAAGTCTATTTCTGCATAATCCAGAACAATATCTGCTCCCAAATTCTTGACAAACTCTCTATTTTTAGCGCTGCAAAGTCCCGTTACTTCCGCGTTAAGTGCTTTGGCAAGTTGCACGGCAAAAGTGCCGACTCCGCCAGAAGCGCCGTTAATTAATACTTTTTTGCCGGCTTTGATTTCACCCAAATCTCTCAGCGCTTGCAAAGCAGTTAAACCGGCGATCGGTACTGCGGCAGCTTCTGCATGGGTGATGTTTTTAGGTTTAATTGCTGCTATCGATTCTGGCACGACAGCGTATTCGGCACAAGCACCGCCATTCAGGGGATTTAAAAATGTATAAACTTCGTCTCCCGGTTGAAATTTGGTGACTTCCCGGCCGACTTCTACGACTACTCCCGAAATGTCTGAACCGACAATTCGAGGAAATTTAAATCCTGTCAATAGTTGCAGGTGTCCTTGCCTAATTTTCCAGTCTACGGGATTGACGCTGCTAGCGCGAACTTTGATTAACAATTCGTTGGATTTGGCGATCGGCTTGGACAATTCTCGGTACTGCAATTCTTCGGCTGAACCGTAGCGATCGAACGCAACTGCTTTCATGGCAAATTTTCCGGTTTATTTCCAATAGAACACTCAATCCTTTACAATTACAGCACATTCGATCTAAATGTGACACAGTAAATTGAGCCAGCCTTGTAGCAGCGGGCGATCGACTCTTGGAGGCCGACCGACTGGAAGCAGGCGTGAGGCAATGGGTTCGCTGGCAAGCGTGCGATCGACTAGCGATTAAAATTAATAGGAACAGGGCGGGCGATCCCGTAACCCTGAGCATAATCTACGCCAATCTCCCGCAATTTTTCTAAGATAGTCTCGTCTTCTACAAACTCAGCTATAGTTTCAAGATTCATCGCATGGGCAATACCATTAAAGCCTTTAACCAGCGCTTGAGAAATCAAACAATGATTAATATTCTTGACAAAAGCACCATCAATTTTTAGATAATCAACTGGTAAATTCATCAGATACGCAAAGGAACTCAACCCACTGCCAAAATCATCTAAAGCAAAGCAACAGCCAATCTTTTTGAGTTCGCTCATGAAATATCGGGCTTGCTCAAAGTTCGCGATCGCTGCGGTTTCCGTGATTTCAAAACAAATGGTTTCTGGGGGGACTTGGTAGCGAGGAAATTGTCCGATTAAAAACTTCATAAATTGATTGTTACTAATACTAGCGCCAGAAAGATTGATGCTATATAAGCCATCAGTAAGAACCTGTTCCCCAGATAAATTATGATAATTGGAGAAAAAAGTTTCGATGACCCAACAATCGATCTCAGTTATCAAGCCATAACGCTCGGCGGCGGGAACAAACTCATTGGGAGTCACTATTTCTTCATTTTCGTCTAGCATTCTTAGCAAAATTTCATAATGCTCTACTGAGGGGTTAGAGGTAATAGAGACAATCTTTTGGCAGTAGAGACGAAAATGATTGGTTTCCAACGCTCGGCTGATTTTGGAAATCACCAGTCTCTCACCCCGTTGTTTAATTAGTTCGCCATCATCCACACGATAAACATGAACACAGTTGCGGCCTTTGGCTTTGGCGGCATAACAAGCTGCATCAGCGGCTCCCAAAAGCTGCATCAAATCTTGGCTGGTTTGGTCAATAGCAACAACTCCAATGCTGACCCCGATGATCAAGCTTTTGCTATTCCAAATAAACCGAAACTGATGCACTAGGTCTTTGAGCTTTTCCGCAATCTGAGCTGCTTGAGATAGTGGACATTGAGTGAGCAAAAGACCAAATTCATCACCTCCCAAGCGAGCCAGCGTGTCACTAGCACGGACTCCCTGTTGAATAAGTGCGGTGATTTGGCGCAGTAGCTCATCGCCAGCAATATGACCTGCGGTATCGTTAATGACTTTGAACTGATCTAAATCTAAATAACAGAGAGCGTGCTGGTGATTGCTATCTTTAACAGATGCGATCGCCTCAATTAGCTGCTGTTCAAATCCTCGACGGTTGATTAAACCCGTCAGGGCATCGTGACTGGCTTCCCAATAAAGTTGCTTGGCAAGATGGCGCGATTCGGTAACATCATGAAAGACGATGACTGCCCCGATAATTTGGTTTTGGTGATCGCGAATTGGTGCTGCTGAGTCCTCAATGCCGTACTCCGTCCCATCGCGAGCAATGAGAATAGTATGGTTAGCTAAGCCCACAATTTTACCCTTTGACAGAGCTGTAGTGACAGGATTGTCTACTGGCTTTCTCGTTACTTCATTAACGATTATGAAAACTTCAGACAGAGGCATTCCTTCAGCTTCCTCCGATATCCAGCCTGTTAGTCGCTCAGCCACAGGATTGAAATATCTAATATTACCTTGAGCATCAGTAGTAATGACGCCATCGCCAATCGATTGCAATGTCACCTGAGCCAATTCCTTTTCGGCAAAAAGGGCATTTTCGAGGCGTTGATGTTCCTCGATCTCTTTGATGAGGCGCAAATTGTGTTCTTGGAGGCTTTTGCGGAGTCGTTGGATAGTTAGGTGAGTTTCGACACGCGCCAATACCTCTTCGACTTGAAACGGCTTGGCAATATAATCTACTCCTCCTACGGCCAGTGCTTGCACCTTATTGAAAGTTTCACTGAGCGCACTCAAAAAAATAACTGGAATGTCTGCGGTGCGATCTTCAGATTTTAATTTTCTGCAAACTTCATAGCCATCCATATCTGGCAATTTAATGTCTAGTAAAATTAATTCCGTGGCTGGAGATTTGGCAGCTCTGATAGCCATTGCCCCTGTCATCGCACTACGAACTTTATAACCCTGTGCGATCAAAGTATCCCTGAGAAGACGCAGGTTATCAGGCAGATCGTCAACAATTAAAATATTGCCTCGGTAGTTTGTAGCTCGATCGCTAACCCTATCGCTAGTTCTATTGCCAATCATACTAATTTCCCTAGTTTCCTGCTAGAGGAATATAAGCCTATGCACAAATAGTATAGTTTAATTATTCGGTTAAAAAAGTCACTTTACCCACAAAGAAGTCCTGCGATCCCGGAGATATGGGGCTGGCAAGAGGGCGCAACCATACAAAATCTCCATTGTTCAGGTAGGGGCAGTCCCCCCGTGGTTGCCCTTCTTCGCTTTGCCTAACATCATAAGAACATTGTTTCAACCTAAGCAGCCGATTTATGAACAAGCGCATTTCTCACATGGCAAGCCTATTCGTCATTGCGATCGGATGTCTCGTGCTGTTGGGTTGGCAATTTGACATCTCCCTACTCAAAAGTGGTTTTCCTGGTATGACTTCGACTATGAAAGCAAACACGGCAGTTTGCTTTTTGCTGGCTGGAGTGTCTTTGAGATTGTTGCAGTACCAAAGACTAACCCGACTGCACTATCGAGTCGCTCAAGGGACGGCAGGATTCATCATCATCATCGGTATGCTGACGCTGAGCGAGTATCTCTTTGGTTGGCATCTGGGCATTGATGAGTTGCTTTTCCGGGATGTCGTGTCTTCAGCGACTCCTTATCCGGGGCGAATGGGAGTGAATACTGCCTTGAATTTTGTGCTGATGGGATTAGCACTATTACTGCTAGGGCAAAATCTCCAATGGGGCATTTGGTTGGCACAGATTTGCAGTATTGTTGCGGCTTTAATTTCTCTGCTAGCTTTCTTTGGACACATCTTTGAGGTCAATATTTTCACCCAACTAATCGTAGTTACAACAACTCAAGCCCTAAACACGATTCTGACTTTTTTCATCCTCTATGGAGGAATTTTATGGCTCCGCCCCAAGGAAGGGTTAATGCAAGAAGTCACCAGTTCGCTAGTCGGCGGAGTCATGTTGCGGTGGTTCCTGCCTTGGGCGACGCTCTTTCCAGTGGCAATGAACTGGTTCTCTCTTCAGGGGCAAAAACTAGGCTGGTATAACGCTGAATTTGGCTATGCCTTGCGGTCAATCATCATGGTTCTCACGTTCTCAATTCTCATTTGGGGGACGGCTCGATTTCTTAACCAGATAGATTTCAATCGCCAACAAACCCAAGTAGAGCTTCAAAAACTTAATGAAAGTTTAGAAAATCTTGTGACTGAACGGACAGAATCTGTACGAAAATCGCAGGCTCGTTTTGCTGGAATCCTAGAAATCGCCAATGATGCAATCATTTCAGTCGATCGCACTCAACGCATTACCCTATTCAACCAAGGGGCAGAAAAGATTTTCGGCTATAAAACAGAGGAAGTTTTAGGGCAACCCCTCAGCTTACTGCTGCCAGAGCAATTTAGGACTGCTCACCAGCACCATGTCCAACAGTTTGCTAAATGTTCTGGTGCAGCGCGAAGCATGGGAGAACGAGGTGAGATTTTGGGTCGCCGTCAAGATGGTACGCAGTTTCCGGCTGAAGCCTCAATTTCTAAGCTGGAAATAGCAGACGAAACGGTATTTACGGTTATTCTTCGCGATATTAGCGATCGCAAACAGCGTGAGCAAGAATTACTTCAAACAACAACGCTGCAAAAAGCTATTTTAGATAGTGCCAACTACAGCATCATTTCCACCGCCGTAGATGGCACAATTCTTACCTTTAACAAAGCTGCCGAGCGATGGTTGGGATATAGTGCCGAAGAAGTTGTGGGGAAAATAACACCTGCCATCATTCACGATCCACAGGAAGTCGTGCATCGCGCCCAAGAGCTATCTGTCCAAATGGGAATCTCGATCGAACCGGGATTTGAGGTTTTTGTTGCCAAGGCACGTTTTGGAGAGCCCGACGAGTACGAATGGTCGTACATCCGCAAAGATGGTAGTCGCTTTCCGTTACTGATCTCGGTGACGGCCTTATATGACCCAGAAGGGAATATCACAGGGTTTCTCGGCATTGGAAACGATATTACCCTCCGCAAGCAAGCAGAAGCATCACTGGCATGCTTGGCAGCGATTGTGGAATACTCTGGTGAGGCAATTATTAGCAAGTCCTTAGATGGCATCATTTTAAGCTGGAACCATGCAGCAGAAAAAATCTTTGGCTATAAGGCTGAAGAAATTATAGGACAATCGATCGCCATTCTAGTTCCACCCAATCTTATTTACGAAGAACAGCACATCCTCGAAACGATTCGACAAGGAGAAAAGATTGAAAACTATGAAACTGTGCGTGTACGCAAAGATGGACAACTTATCCACATCTCTTCTACCCTATCACCGCTGAAGGACACAACAGGCAGAATTGTTGCGGCTTCTGTAATTAAACGTGACATCAGCGATCGCAAGCGCGCTGACAACGATCGCCAACAAATTGAGATCGCTTTACGAAACAGTGAAGAGCAATTTCGCCATGCCTTTGAAGATGCCTCGATCGGGATGGCGATTGTTTCCCTTGATGGGCATTGGATTAATGTCAATTCTGCGTTATGTCAGATTATTGGCTACTCCCCAGAAGAGTTATTAGCGTTAACCTTTCAAAACATTACCCATCCTGACGATTTAGAAGCAGATCTTAGTTATGTCCATCAGCTATTAGCAGGCGAGATTTCTACCTACCAAATTGAAAAACGGTATTTCCACAAGCAAGGACATATTGTTTGGATTGTTCTCAATGCCTCACTGGTACAAGATGAGCGGGGAAATCCACTGCATTTTATTTCTCAAATCCAAGACATTACGGCTCGAAAAGAAGTTCAAAAGACACTCGAACTGCAAAGCATTATTATGAATAATATGGCAGGGGGAGTGTGTTTAGTCAAAGCCTCAGACTTGACGATCGTCTACACTAATCCTAAATTTGAGGCGATGTTTGGCTACCTAGAGGGCGAACTCGCAGGTCAACCCGTTGGTGTAATAAATTATGTCGATACACAGGTTACACCCGACGAAACCGTTGAAGATGTTGTGACTCAACTCGATCGGGACGGGGAAGCCAAATATGAAGTCTACAACAAAAAAAAAGATGGCACACTCTTTTGGTGCAGAGTTCATACCTCTAGGTTCGAGCATCCTGAATACGGAACTGTATTTGTTGCCGTTCAGGAGGATGTATCGCAGCTAAAACTTGCTCAGCAAGCCTTACAATCCACCACAAATCGCCTTAACTTTCTCCTGAACTACAGTCCCGTCGTCATTTTTAGCAGTAAAGCTGATGGCGACTATGGCGCAACCTTCATCAGTGAAAACATCAAAGATGTAATGGGCTACGAAACTAAAGCGTTTTTAGAACAGTCTGGATTTTGGATGAATCATCTGCATCCCGATGAAGTAGATCGAGTGCTTAATGGAATAACTAACCTGTTCACAGATGATTTTTATTTTCAGGAATTCCGTCTTCTGCACGCAGATGGGAATTATCGCTGGGTACTCGAACAACTCAAGCTAATTCGCGATCGTGCGGGCAAACCAATTGAAATCTTGGGATATTTGATTGACATTACAGAACGCAAACAAGCTGAGGTGGAACTTCGGCAGGCAAAAGAAGCAGCAGAAGCAGCAAACCAAGCCAAGAGTATCTTTCTCGCCAATATGAGCCACGAACTCCGCACCCCCCTCAACTCGATTTTGGGATTCACGCAATTGATGAGCGATGAAAGCGCTCTGACTCCTTCTTTCCAAGAACGCTTACAGATTGTCAATCGTAGCGGTAGACATTTGTTGGACTTGATTAACGATATTTTAGATTTATCCAAAATTGAGAGCGGACGGATGACGCTCAATCCTTCTGACTTTGACTTGACAAGTTTACTGACTTCTATTGAAGAAATGCTGCAAATTAAAGTCCAACCCAAAGAATTAGAGCTAATTGTCGAGCGAGAGCCCGAACTTCCTAAATTTGTGCATACCGACGAGAAAAAACTCTATCAAGTCTTGGTCAATCTGCTCGGTAATGCGATTAAGTTTACGAAGCAAGGAAGCATCACCCTACGAGTAAGAGCAGCACAAAGAGACCAAACATCCTGTCACCTATGTTTTGAAGTCGAGGATACAGGTGTGGGAATTTCGCCAACAGAAATCGATAAATTATTTAAGGTATTTGTGCAAGCCGAAGCTGGGAATAATTTAAGTCAAGGCACTGGGCTTGGTTTAGCGATTAGTCAAAAACTCGTCCAACTCATGGGCGGTCAAATTGGCGTTAAAAGCACTTTGAACCGAGGTAGCACTTTTTCCTTTGAGATTCGCGTACAGTTACCTCAAGCAGAATCCTTACCCCCAGCACCGCTCAATCAAAGAGTAATTGGTTTAGCTCCCGGACAACCGACTTACCGCATTCTTGTTGTTGAAGATTTAGAAGAAAATCGCCGCTTATTAGTCGAGATCCTGACCTCAATTGGGTTTGAGGTGAGAGAAGCAACACAGGGAGTTGAGGCAATCTCACTGTGGGAGAGTTGGTTGCCGCACCTGATTTTCATGGATCTGCGAATGCCAATCATGGATGGCTACACAGCTACCAAACTCATTAGAGAACGCCCTAACAACCCAGAAACTGTCATTATTGCTTTAACTGCCAGTGTTTTTGAAGATGAGCGAGAGAACGTTCTCATGTCTGGCTGTAACGACTTTATGAGCAAGCCATTTCAGCAGAGAGAACTTTTTGACAAACTCGCTAAATATTTGGGAGTGCAATATATCTACGAAGTCCTAGGACAAACTCTAAAAAAACCATTGGTTGAAAAGCTGTCTGTAGAAGATCTATCCGTGATGCCCCCTGAGTGGTTAGAACAAATGTATCAAGCCGCTTACTATCTCGATACCGAAGTTCTGAACGAATTAATCGTAGAAATTCCCGAATCTAAAGCAAGTTTGTCCAAGGCACTAACTAATTGTGTTTATAACTTTAATTGTGACCAAATTATGGAGTTAATTCGACCTCTGCTGCCGAATCCACTTTAGCGATCGAGTTTAAGGACAAAAAAGCTACAGCATATTGCATTTATATGCGGTACACACAATCTTGTTGTCAGTAAGGTGCGTCGCCACCGGTCAATCTGCAAGTTCCATTGAACCATAGAACAGCGACGCACCCTACATAACACGTACCGCACAATAATAGCTGGTACTGTACTTAACGAACCTGGAATATGCTGTATATAGCATTCTTTTTGGGAACTGCTATTAATTATTTGACACGTTATTTGTTACTTATTGCACCGATCGCTGGAGTTGTAAACAATGCTACTGAAGCGTCCGTCAACAGTTCCCACTTCCACACAATACCCCGTCCGGTTTTCTACATAATAGGCACTTTTGCCGCCGTCAAAGGTTTGGGTTGTGCGGTAGGTGTAGCCCCGTCGTTGCAATTCTCCCTCTGCTTGCCCCGCTTTAGCTCCCACGAGGTCTTTTAATTTGGGAGGCACGGTACTATAGAGGTTTTCGGGGGTATTACCTTTGTTGGTAGTAGACGCGGAAGAGGGAGCGCGTTCGTTCTGATAGACGTAAACCGATTCGTCGCTAAAACGAAAGATGGTCGCCGGGCCGTCATTTTCTCTCAGAACTGACATCTGGTTTTTATACAGATATTCGTTCTCACCATTGGGTTTGAGTTCATAGGTAATGCCATCTTCCCGTTGAATGCGGATAAAGCCTTGACGCTGAGAGAAGGTGCAATTGACGACTTTCGATGCGCGGTCTTCCCCCCTGGGATAAATGTCACAGCGAGAATTAACGGTTTGAGCTTGGGTTGCTGAGGCGATCGCCAGGGTTGAAAAGGTGACGACAGCAGAGAATAGGGCATTTTTCAACTTCATTTTTGACCAAATTCCGAGTTTTGGATGGTTAATCAAGTGATAGTGCTTGAATTTCACTAGCCTGGTACTGTAGCAACAGTATTCATATTAAAGCTTATCAAACATCAAATAAACTCGACCAATTTTGTTCCCCATGAAGCCTCTAGTTCGTTTATTCCTCCTCTCCATCACAAGCGAATTTCTTGATGGTACAAGCCCCCGTCTCGATCCGTGGAATCAATCGAAAGCATCTGGAATCTAAAATCCTCAAGCCCCCGACTCGATCCGTGGGGTCAATCCAAAATCTAAAATCTAAAATCTAAAATCGAATGACCGCGATCCCCCTCCTGGGGTGCCATCCAGGGTTATTACTGAGTTCGTCCGCTAATTCGACCCCATCTCAACAGGAACCATTGCCACAACTCAGCTTTTCTGTCAATAATCTGGATTTGTCTGTTAGCCCCAAAAAAGACTCACAGATTGTGTGTGGTGTTCTCGCCTTGTGCAGGAGTATGGGGAAGCTGAAATCGTGCGCGATATTCCGATCGGCAAAATCGCTCCTCCTCAAGATGTTGCCAATGCGATCGCGTTTTTAGCGTCGGGTTTGGCTGCACGCGCTACCTGGACTGCGATCGATATTAACGGAGCCTCTTACGTGCATTGAGAAAAATACTGTAAAATACCTCTCAAGGCTCACGCTCGCACCTTTTTAAAATCACTAAATTATCACTTTAGCAAGACGCTAAAAACATCATAAATGACTTATGTTTAGATAAAAAGATAGTCTGAGGAAAATTGATTATGACAACAGATAACGTCACCCACACAAAACGAGTTGCCATACTCATAGAAAATGGAGTTGAAGATTCCGAATTTCTAGTTCCTTACAACGCCTTAAAACAAGCAGGATTTGAAGTGGTTGTTCTCGGTTCCCGTACTAACGAAAAGTATGCCGGTAAAAATGGTAAAGTTTCCCAGCAAGCTGACGGAACTACTACTGAATCAGTAGCAGGAGAATTCGATGCAGTAGTCATTCCCGGCGGTATGGCTCCCGATAAGATGCGGACTAACCCCAATACAGTGCAATTTGTACGAGAAGCATTTGAACAAGGAAAAATTGTAGCTGCTGTTTGCCACGGCCCGCAACTTTTGATTGAAGCCGACTTGCTAAAAGGCAAAAATACCACAGGTTTCTTGGCAATAAAAACAGACATGATCAATGCCGGAGCTAACTACATCAACGAAGCTTTAGTAGTTGACGGCAACTTAATTACTTCCAGACAACCGGGAGATTTAGCACTATTTACCACCGCAATTCTGGCTCGCCTCGGTTACGGCGGTAAAGCAGTAGGTTTACCCGAAGAAACTGACAGCAGTGCAGAATGGTGGAAATTAGCTAATGCTTGGGGAGGCTCCACACAAGGCGATATTGCTAAAGGTTTGAATACCGCCCTCGCAGGGGAACGTTATGCTTGCGAAGCGTTTCAAAATTATGCGGAGAAAACCGGAGATAGCGATTTGCGATCGTTCCTTGCAGAAATGGTTCAAAACAAACAGCACCACATCCTCGCTCTGGAAAAGCGCCTGAACGATTTCGGCGAAAAACCCTCAATTCCCGCCCAAATTGCTGATAAATACGCTAAATTAAAAACTTCGCTCCAAGGAACTGATGAAACGTTTTTGTTGCGAACCATTCTGGGCGATTTGCAAACTGGTGTTGTCGATATCCACAACCTGCGGGCCCAGTTTACAGATCCGGTATCAACTGACATTTTTACAGAGATAGAAGCGGATTTGTCTATGTGCGAGCAAGCCTTTGCTAAACTCTTCCGCGCCCGTGCAGTTTCCCAGGACATTAAGCCGCCAAAACCTTCGACTAGCCCCGCTGTTACGATGTAACTAGCCACCGGATAAATAAATTTGTAGTTGTGCCAAGGGGTTAAAACCCCCACCTAGAGCGCAACTACAAATTGGGAGCATCTCATATTTGTAAAAAGACTTCTTTTGACTCCTTCTTTCTTCCTCTTTCCTCCTGTCTCCTGTCTCCGGCCTCCTACCTCCAATTTCTAGCTTGGCTGCAAAAGTGAGATGCTCCCTACAAATTTGCTATGCAATAATAAAATATACGCCTTTGCGGTAAAATAAATCCCAAGACTAAAAAGCAGATGCTAAATTAACTGCAAGGTGGAGAATTTTATAAAATGGGTTCTATCTTTGTTTCAGCAGGACACGGCGGGTTTGAAGGCAGCTTGCGGGATATGGGGGCGATCGCACTTGGCACCACCGAAGCCCAGGAAATGATTCTAACTCGCGACTTATTAGTAGCCGAATTGCGGCAGCGAGGCCTAGAAACTTTTTCGGTGCCCGATACTCTGAGTTTGCTAGAAACTATCGCTTGGATAAACAACCGCAGCCTCGCGGGAGATGTAGCGGTAGAAATTCACGGCGACTCTTTTTCTAATCCCCAAGTTCGCGGTGCCACTGCGTTTTATATTGGCAGCAACCCTAAGCGAAAAGCAGATGCGGATTTAATTTTAAACGGCTATTTACGCAGGTGCCGAGAAATACCAAGCCGCGGCGCAAAAGCAGATACTGAAGCTGGTGTTGGTAGCCTCGGATTTTGTCGGCGCGTCAACATTCCTTCCCTACTGATTGAACTCGGTTTTTTGACCAGCCCCGATGACTTGCGAATTATTCAAACTCGTCGCCGCGATGTCGCCCTCGGGCTCGCTGATGGGCTGGAAGCTTGGTTGAAAAATACGAATTTGAAACCCTTGCCAACACCGACACCCGCACCGACACCAGCGCCGACACCAGCGCCGACACCCGCACCAACGCCCGCCCCGACACCCGCACCAACGCCCGCGCCGACACCTATAGTTTATCCCTTAATTAATATCCAAATTAACGGTGGGCCGCACGAAGATAAAGGCATTTTGGTGAACGGAAATTCCTTTGTCCCTTCCGAAGTTCTAGACCTTCTCAACGTCGAACCAGAGGCAGTCGATCGCCGGGTAACGTACAATGGAGTAGTTTTCGTGCGGGCGATCGATTTGCGCGATCGCGATATTTCCGTAACATGGGATCAGTCTACAACATCAGTATTACTGCGATCGCGCCGCGATATCCTCTCAGGCGTAGCAAAAATCATGGGTCGGGGTCTAACTACCGCCCAACAAATGACAGCATTTCTCACCAAAAATAACAGCAAAGCCCCAGTAAACTTTCCGAATTTACCTCAAATTTACGTGCAAGAAGCAGCCGCAGAAGGAGTTAACCACGACGTAGCTTTTGGCCAAATGTGTTTAGAAACAAACTATCTCAAATTTGGCATTGCAGTAAAAGCAGAACAATTTAACTTTGCCGACATGGGAGTCATCAGCCCCACAAATTCCGGCCTCTCATTTCCCGATGTCAGGACAGGAATTAGAGCGCAAATTCAGCACCTAAAAGCTTACGGTAGCATCGAACCTATCGACCAACCTTTAGTCAAAGAAAACGTGCGTTTTCGCTTTGTCAAGCGCGGTGTCGCCCCCACAGTCAACGAACTTGCCGGTCGCTGGAATTCTGACCCATTATACGGAGAAAAAATCATCAATATCATCCGGCTTTTCTACGAAAATGCAGGTTTATTGTAGTCAGTTGACAGTTGACAGTTGATAGTTGTCAACAGTTAATAGTTAACAGTTAACAGTTAACAGTAAACAGTCAACAGTCAACAGTCAACAATGCCCAATCCCTCCGCTTCGCTCCGCCCAATCCCTCCGCTTCGCTCCGCCCAATTCCCGATTATTAAATAACTATGGTTTCTAGCAACATCCAATTTTCCGACATTCAAAATAATTGGGCAAAAATATTTATTGACGGCTTAGTAGAACGGTCAGTAATTAGCGGATTTCCCGATCGCACTTTTCGCCCCAACAGCAACCTAACCCGCGCCCAATTTGCCGCCATTGTCAGCAAAGCCTTTCCCATACCCGACAAACGGCCCTACATTCCCTTTATCGACGTTCCCGCCACTCACTGGGCCGCCGCCGCCATTCAAACAGCATATAAAAGAGGGTTTATTTCCGGCTACCCCGACAACCTGTTCCAACCCGAAAACAGGATTACCAGAGCCGAGGCATTAGTCGCCTTAGTTAGCGGAATATTTGGCTCAAATAGTGTACCAACAAGCAATCTTATCCTATCAAACATCTACCTAGACAGCACAGAAATTCCCAACTATGCCAAAAATGCGATCGTCATAGCCACCCAATCCGAAATAGTCGTAAACTATCCAAATTTAAACTTATTAAATCCCGCCGGAAGCGCCACCAGAGCCGACATTTCAGCCTGGGTTTATCAAGCATTAGTGTATCTCAAAAAAGCGCCAGCAATATACAATCAATATATTATAGTTCTCAGCAAAGTTCCCCGACCCCAAGTTTACGTCAACCACCAGCGAGAATTTCGCGGAGTTTGGATAACATCAGTGTGGAATATTGACTGGCCGTTCAGCAACAAACTCTCAACAGAACAGCAAAAAGCCGAACTGTTAAAAATTCTTGACAGGGTACAAGAAATGAATTTCAATGCAATTATTCTCCAAGTTAGAGCCGCAGGCGACGCCCTTTACGCCTCACAATTAGAACCTTGGAGTTCATGGCTGACAGGAACTCAAGGAAAACCACCAGAACCTTATTATGACCCTTTAATATTTGCCGTTGCAGAAAGCCACAAACGCAACATAGAAGTTCACGCTTGGTTCAATCCCTACCGCGCCAAAGTTTCTTATACCCAAACCCCTCCCAACGTCAGCCCCCACATCTCTGTTACCAATCCCGAATGCGTTTATCCGTGGGGCGACGACTGGTGGATGGATCCGGGAATTGATTTAGTGCTAGAAAAAACTTACAACGTCATTTTAGACGTAGTAAAGCGCTACGATATAGACGGCGTTCACTTCGACGATTATTTCTATCCTTACCCGATTGCCGGCCAAGAATTTCCCGACAGCAAGATTTACAATAGTTATGTTTCCCGAGGCGGAAAAATGAATTTAGGAGATTGGCGTCGGGAAAATGTTAACAAGCTAGTTAAAAGACTAGGAGAAGGAATTCGAGCAGCCAAACCCAACGTTAAATTCGGCATCAGTCCCTTCGGCATATATCGCCCCGGCCAGCCGCCCCAAAGTCGCGGTTTAGATGCCTACGAAACACTTTACGCCGATGCCAAAAAATGGTTAGTATCAGGTTGGGTCGATTATCTCAATCCGCAACTTTATTGGCGCATCGACCAAACAGCTCAAAGCTATCCTGTTTTGCTGCAATGGTGGCTAGAAAATAACCCGCAAAACCGACATATTTATGTGGGAAATAACTTAGGAAAGCTTGACGGTCAGAAGTGGAATGTAGACGAAATCAACAATCAAATTGAGATGACGCGCAACTCCAAACAAAACTTAGCTTTAGGCAATGTTTTCTTCAGCATGAAAGCATTTAGCGACAATCGCCAAAAAATATACGATAATTTCAAATCCACTACATACACGCAACCCGCACTCGTTCCCGTGATGCCTTGGCAAAATGGAACGCGACCAGCCCCTCCCGCATCAGCCGTAGTCCAAAAAGTTGGCAACAGCAATATTTTGCAGTGGAAAAATCCCGCCGATAAAAACATTCGTTCCTGGACGCTTTATCAAAAAAATGGAGATAGCTGGAAGCTGATCAAAATCCTCAATGCAGACACAGTACAAGTAGCCGTAGGAACGGGAATTTATGCTTTGTGCGCGGTGAGTATCATGGCTGTAGAAAGTGTAGGAGTTTTCATAGAAATATAATCACAAGTTTAGCGAAAAATGATGGCATATAATGTTCATACGTTGCTGCAAATAGAAGCGATGGGCATCAAAACGCTGAACTCCTGAATCTAGATGTAACTCTTTGCAATCATGGTGCCTGCCAAATTCTATCAACCACTCAAACAGATTTTGCCCGTAACCTTTTGACCGCACTGTTTCATCAACAACCAAATCATAAACATACAAAAATCGTCCCCACGCCAAACACTCATCAATACAGAACCCTGCTACAGCAAATATTTGAGCATCTCGTTCTAAAAAAGCCAACTGGTAACCATTCTGCTTTTGACGCTGAACTTTCTCCAAAAAATCCTCTTGTTTCAGGTGTGGACGTAATTGAGCCAATATCGGAAAGCATTCAAGGATTTGTGAATCGGATTTTGCCAACAGGATCGACATGAACTAAAATCTATCGAAACTTCACTTCTAGACTATGATACCTAATTTTTGTCCATCCCATTGACAAAAAACTTTCGCCAATTCGAGCGAGTCACAAATGCCGATCGGGCGATCGAAGAAACAGCCCGCACTTTTCACATCGGAGACAAAACCCCCAAAGTTTCCCAAATGATTTACGGCAATCCTGACAACAGATAAATTCAACAGACAACTGACTAATAACTTCTTCCTTGCGATAGAAGAAATATTGCAGGCAAATACGCTATCCTGTTGCCAATATTTTTGATTTTGAGGAAAAAACGGCTGTGGTTCCCTTACGCGACGAAAACCCGATCGGCATCACTCCCTACGTTACCTACGGGCTGATTGCTGCAAACGTATTAGTATTTTTGTACGAACTCTCCTTGGGCGATCGCCAATTAACGCAATTTTTCTACTCTTGGGCGGTAGTTCCTTGCCAGCTAAGCAATATGTGTCGGGTAGCGCTGCCCGTTTCGCCATTTCCCGAATGGACTACGCTAATTAGCTCCCAATTCCTGCACGCAGGCTTTCTCCACATTGCCGGAAATATGTTATTTTTGTGGATTTTTGGCAACAACGTAGAAGACCGTTTAGGACACGTCAAATTTATAATATTTTACCTTACCTGCGGCGTTTTAGCATCACTAACTCAGTGGTTTTTTTCCTCAACATCAGCCATTCCGTCCCTTGGTGCTAGCGGCGCGATCGCAGGCGTGATGGGAGCTTACATTCTCAAATATCCCCAAGCCAAAGTATTGACATTGCTGCCGTTAGGAATCTTTATCACCACCGTCAGAATCCCCGCTTTCTTCTTTCTCGGATTTTGGTTTGCACAGCAAGCATTGAGCGGGTTGGCTTCCTTAAATGCCCCGGCAAATGTCGGCATGGAATCCGGGGGAGTTGCCTACTGGGCTCACGCCGGCGGCTTTGTTTTCGGCGCTATTCTCGGCCCTTTATTGGGGCTTTTTTCTGAGGACGATCGGATTTAGTTGTTAGTTGTTAGTTGTTAGTTGTTAGTTGGGGCGGTGGATGGTGCGTGCGGGCCCTCAGTTGTTAGTTGTTAGTTGTTAGTTGTTAGTTGCTAGTTGTTAGTTGTTAGTTGCGAGTTGTTAGTTGTTAGTTGTTATTGGAAATTAAGAATTGGGCGGAGCGAAGCGGAGGGATTGGGAATTCGTAGCGAGCAACCAATAACCAATAACCAATAACTAACAACCAATAACCAATAACCAATAACTAACAACCAATAACCAATAACTAACAACCAATAACCAATAACTAACAACCAATAACCAATAACCAATGACCAATGACTAATGACTAATGACTAATGACTTTCTAGATAAAAGTGAAGTCAAATCCCGAAAGAGAAGCAACTCCAGTTACACCATTTAACTTCGCCAAAATCTGAGAATCGTTGCCGGTGACATTATTACCATTGCCGTCATAAATGATGTAAGTATTGCCGCCGGAATCGTAGGCAAACAAGAAAGCGGTTCCTCCCAAAATATTTGCAGAAACAGTTGTCTGCACGTTCAGCAGAACTTGACTGCCATTGCTCAGATTCGGGAATCCGGGGGCAAAATTAAACTGATCCTCGATCGGCACGCCGAGACCGCTAAAATCGGTAATCACATCGTATCCGCCCGTGGCGATCGCAGCATCGATCGCCGCCGAAGAAGCCGCATCAAACACCGGCCCACCATCCGCAGGGCTAGTATACCGGAATTGATTGCTGCCACCACCTCCGCTCATCGTATCTGCCCCCTGGCCTCCGATCAACACGTCATTATCCAAACCGCCATTAATCGTATCGTTGCCGCCTTGCCCGTCAACAGTATCGCTGCCAAGCAAACCGTTCAAATTGTCCGGCAACGAGCCTCCAATCAATTTGTTGGGGCCCGTATCGGCCGGCAAGATGCCAACGGTGACAGTACCTACGCCCGGAAGCGTCCCGAATCCGTCGCTGACGCTGTAGGTGAAAGTAGTGGTACCCGCTACGTTACCCGCGATGAACAGCACTCGATCGCCCTGATTGACAGCTATGCCCTGTTTTGGCGTACCGACATTGATAATGCTCAGCGGGCCTTTTTGCGGGCTCGAATCGTTGGCGAGCACATCGATGAAAGTGGGCACCAAATTATTCGTACTCGTAAAGACGATGCCGTCATCGCCAACAATCGGCGACAGAGTAGTTGGAACAGTTACCGAGGTATCGAAAGAATTGATATTAATTGCGACAGAGGCTGCAGCCGTGCCGCCTTGGTCGTCAGCAACGCTGTAGCTGAAAGAGCCCGCTTGCCCGATCGCATCAGCTTTAGGTTGGAACTGCAAGCCCAGCAATTCCTGAACAGTCAATTTTTGATTGATAGCCAGCGGACTCGTACCGATAACTACTTGGCCGAAAGTCGGATTGGGAAGTCCAGCTACGCTGACCGCCAGCGCTTGGCCCTCCGGGTCGCTGGGCGCAGAAATGCTCAGAGACAAAGGCAAATTTTGCAAACCAGTCAGCGTCTTACCAGTTTCCACGATCGGCGGCTCATTAGGAGTCGGAGATGTGAAACTCGGCGGCACCGGCCCCCCGCCGAAAGGTGGAGGAGTTGGAGTAGCAGCAGTCGGAGTCGGGACGATGGAAGGACTCGGACTCGGAATTGTCCCGCCCGCAGTCGGAGTCGGAGTCGGACTCGGAACCTGTGTCGGCAATGTCCCCGGCGACGGAGTTGGAGAAGGAGTTGTCCCCGGTGATGGTGATGGAGTCGGACTCGGACTTGTCCCTGGTGTCGGAGTCGGTTCGGGAGTCGGAGTTGGAGTCGGAGTCGGAGTCGGTGCCGGAGTCGGAGTCGGTGCCGGAGTCGGAGTCGGTGCCGGAGTCGGAGTCGTTGCCGGAGTTGGAGAAGGCGTTGTCCCCGTCGGAGTCGGTGCCGGAGTTGGAGAAGGAGTTGTCCCCGTCGGAGTTGGAGAAGGAGTTGTCCCCGAAGGAGTTGGAGAAGGCGTTGTCCCCGTCGGAGTTGGAGAAGGAGTTGTCCCCGAAGGAGTTGGAGAAGGACTTGTCCCCGAAGGAGTTGGAGAAGGACTTGTCCCCACAATTGTGAAGGGATTGTCCTCTACGCGGGGTATTTGAGCCGTAGTGAACCGAGATTCATCTAGCGAGTTCGATCGCACATCCACCAACACCGCCAAAAATTCCCCAGTTTGCCTGTCCCGAATAATCGTGTTGCTAGAATTCGAGCCTTGACCCTGAAAGATTTCTAACTGTGTAAAGTTGAGACCTCCAGCCAGACCGATCGAATCTTCCGGCTTAAAATCTCTAATTAAATCAGCATCCCCGATGTCGCGGCCGCCTGTCGTGAGAAACCCGTTGCCACTAGGCGAAGTACCCACCCTAGCGAGAACAAAAATATCCGATCCATCGCCTCCAGTCAGAGTATCAGACCCGCGATCGCCCGCCAGAATATCATCCCCACCACCTCCAGACAGAGAATCATTGTCATCCCCCCCGAAGATCAAGTCATCACCCTCACCGCCATCACCAGTATCATTACCCACACCACCGCTGATGACATCGCCCCCGTCGCCGCCCAACAAAATATCATTACCCCTAGCGCCGATCAGACAGTCATTACCAGTGTCGCCAAAAATAGTGTCACTGCCCTTGTCGCCAAAAATCAGGTCATCCTCGGCACCGCCGCGCAGACAATCATTGCCTTTACCGCCGTACAGCGTGTCGTTACCTTCAGCACCCAAAACAATATCATTGCCCTGGTCGCCAAAAGCTACATCATTACCAACGTCGCCAGAAACCAAATCATCGTCTTTGCCGCCCCGCGCCGTGTCATTGCCGCTGCCGCCTTCAACAATATCTTGACCGGCACCACCATTGAGAGAATCGTCACCATCATCGCCCCTGACGATATCAGCCCCGTCCCGACTCAGAATCGTGTCGTCACCGACACCCCCGGAAATCGTGTCATTGAACAAGCTGCCGACTAAATAGTTATTCCCATCATTTCCGACAACTAAGCCATCGACGAAAACTGGTTCTGGGGGAGGCGTGGGTGCAGTCGGAACTGGCCGCGGCACCGGCGTGACCGAAATCCCCGGGCCCGTCCCGTTCATCGAAGGAGTTGTCCCCGGCGACGGCGTAGGCGATGTCCCCGTCATGGTCGGAGTTGTCCCCATCATCGTCGGAGTTGTCCCCGTCATGGTCGGACTTGTCCCCGTCATGGTCGGAGTTGTCCCCGTCATGGTCGGAGTTGTCCCCGGTGACGGCGAGGGCGACGGCGTAGGTTCCGTCATCGTTTCGACAATAATTGCTGGTACTGCACTCGGCATTGTTTCGACTCCTTGCGACGCTACTCAAAAACTACTAAATAAACTTAAAGTCAGAGGCAGTAATAACTGTGCTCAGAGCTCCCGGCACTGTAGGAATAGTATTCAACACTGCCAAATCGAAAGCTGGGAGACTGTCATCTGCCACATTTGGGTCAAACCCGAGAACGTACTTGTCAAAAGTATTGTTCAAGTACACGAAGAAAGCTCCTGTTTTGCTCGAACCGTTTTGATTTTTCAACACTGCGTTGACAGCTTGAGCGTTGTCAAATTTAGATTCAAACAAAATGACTTCTTGATTGCTGATATTGTCGCCGCCGCTGCCGATATTCCTGACGATAAAACTGGTGAAATCGTTAGTAGTTCCAGAGTTGGTTAGACCGGCAAAATTTGACGACCTGAACAAGAATCTGTCGGTGCCTGTGCCGCCGACATTGAAGTCAGCAATAATATCCACACCTTCACTCGGAACTTCGTAGTAGAAGAAATCATCGCCAGCGCCGCCTGTGAGCAAGTCAGAACCGTTCCCGCCCCCCAAAATGTCATTGCCGGCACCGCCTTCTAGGGTGTCGTTGTCATCGCCGCCCAACACCAAATCGTTGCCGAATGCGCCGCTGAGACAGTCGCTGCCGGCACCGCCGTCTACAGTGTCGTCGCCCGCTTCGCCGAACAGGGAGTCGCTGCCGCCCTCTCCCAAAATGTAGTCGTTGCCGATACCTCCGAGTGCGGTGTCGCTGCCTTCTGAGCCCAAAATCGTGTCTTCGCTGTCGCCGCCGGAGATGAAATCGTTATTGATACCGCCGTCGAGCAAGTCTCTGCCGAGGCTGCCGTCGAGGATGTCGTCGCCTGCACCGCCGTCGATGGTGTCGTCACCTAAACCACCCAATAAGGTGTCCATGCCGGTGCCTCCAAGTATCGAGTCCTCGCCGGCTTCTCCCAATATTGAGTCATTGCCTGTTCCGCCATCAATGGTGTCGCCGTTGTCGCCGCCCAAGATGATGTCGTTGTCATTGCCGCCGAACATCAGGTCGTTGCCCTGTCCGCCGATGAGGGAGTCGATGCCGTCTTCGCCGTCGATGGTGTCGTTGCCGAGTCCGCCGTCGAGGATGTCGTTGCCGATCGAACCTAGCAGTGAGTCGTTACCTCCTTCACCGAATTGGAGGTCGTCGCCGCCCCTGCCGTCGATGATGTCGTTGCCGTCGCCCCCAGAGAGGGTATCGTTGCCGGCACCGCCGATGATGTAGTCGCTGAGGTTGCTGCCTGTAAAGGTACTTGCTGGGAGTGCGGTGCGATCGACAATATTATCTACCACCGTAATGCTGAAGGATGCAGGCCCGATCGTTGCAGACCCGTCGGAAGCTGTAAAGGTGAAACTATCGCTACTGCCAGCCGCCAGCAAGTTGTATTTGACAATGTTGTTGTTGATATCGTCTTGGCTGAATTTGCCGCCGACGTTGAGAAACGTGGTGCCCCTTTGGACAAAACCTCTAGTAGCATCCGGGGCTTTGGTAATCGTGTAAACGATTTCCGACGGCGGGTTGTCGGGATCTGTTACCAACAAATCCGCAGCGGTGATTGTCTGGGTAGGAGCAGCTTTGGCAACCACCACACCGCCGTTAACTACTAACTGCGGCGGGTTGCTGACGTTGATGGTTACTACCGCCTGACTGGTGCCGCCTTTGCCATCTGAGATCGAGTAACTGAAGCTGTCAGTACCTGAGAAGCCGGGATTCGGCGTGTATTTGAATACGCCCCCACCAGAGGGAGTCAGGGTTCCTTTGGTTGTTGGAGTAAAAGTAGTGACACTCAGAGGGTTCTTGTCCGGATCGGTGTCGTTGAATAGAACGTTAAGACTGAGTTCTTGACCCGAAACCGTGGTGAAGTTGTCGTTAACTGCTCTGGGAGCCTGATTCGGGAAGGGGGTAGGACTCGGTGTCGGACTCGGTGTCGGACTTGCTGTCGGCGTCGGTGTCGGACTTGATGTCGGCGTCGGAAACATCGGTGTCGGACTCGGTGTCGGTGTCGGACTTGATGTCGGAGTCGGTGTCGGACTTGATGTCGGTGTTGGTGTCGGACTGTCTGTCGGAGTCGGTGTCGGACTTGCTGTCGGGGTCGGTGTCGGAGAAGGACTGGGGGTGGGTAGGGGTAGCGGGGTGGCGCTACCGGGAACTGTGGGGGCAATTACAAAGGAGCTGCGTCCTAGGGTTCTGCTGTCAACTCCGGGCAATACTGCTAAAAAGTCGCCGCTGACTCCGTTACGAATAATTGTGCTGCCGGCTTTGCTGTCGGTGCTTTGGAAGATTACCAAATCTTCAAACTTGAGGTCGCCGCTGAGTCCGATCGAATCTTCGCCTTGGCGAAAGTCTGTGAAAATGTCCGCATCGGCGATATCCGGGCCGCCTGTGGTCACAAATGCCGGGTTAGTGCCGTTGCTGCTGCCGCTGGGGGAACTGAAGCCACCAATGACAAAGACATCTCTGCCTTCGCCTCCGGCCACGATGTCTTTGCCTTCGTCGCCCCACAGCACGTCGTTGCCAGCGCCGCCGTCGATGATGTCGTCTCCAGCACCTCCAAACACGATGTCGTCACCGTCGCCAGCAAAAATTGTGTCCGCGCCGGCATCTCCGTAGAGCCAGTCGCCTCCTTCGTTGCCAAATAGCAAGTCTTCTCCGTCGCCGCCGAAGAGCGAGTCGTTACCTTGGTCGCCCCACACGATGTCGTCGCCTTTGTCGCCCAAAAAGCTATCGTCGCCAGAGCCCCCGCGCAAGCTGTCGCCGCCTTTGCCGCCGTAAGCGGTGTCTTTGCCTTCGCCTCCGATTACTGTGTCGTTGCCGTCATTGCCGTACAGCAGGTCGGGGTTATTTCCCCCATCGAGGGAGTCGTTGCCTTTACCTCCGTAGATGGTATCGAGTCCTGAACCGCCGTCGAGTACGTCGTTGCCGGGCCCGCCGAACAGCACGTCGTCATCCTCGTTGCCAAATACTAAATCGTCGCCGTCCAAGCCTAGGACGGTATCGTTGCCTTGCAGCCCGGAAATCACGTCGGGGCCGGGACTGCCTCCTAGGGAGTCGTTGGCTTCTGTGCCCCGGATCACGCCTCCGATCGTTGAGGGTGCGGTACCGCCTCCGCCCAAGGTGTCGTCTATGCCACCAAATGTGTCGTCGCCGGAGGGTGTCGGTGTCGGTGCGGGTGTCGGTGTCGGTGCGGGTGTCGGTGTCGGTGCGGGTGTCGGTGTCGGTGCGGGTGTCGGTGTCGGTGCTGGCTCTGGAGTTGGAGTTGGCTCAATTATGATACGCGGTACTGCACTGGGCATTATTTTGGCTCCTTTAAACGACGGTTCCGATTAACTTTAAGAACTGATCAATCTCAGTTTGTTGGCTCAAATCTGGCTTATTATTGATTAATAATCTCGCTCATTTCTAGCATAATAAATCAAAATTGCCAGGGCTATAGATTTTTTTGAACTCAGGTATTTTTTGTGCTAGAAATAGTAATGTTTGCAAGTTTTGATGTGGGTTTTGGGTATACTCTAATATCGCCGGATTTTGCTCGACCCTAAAAGTCTGAATTCAAGTCAGCCTCGATGAGCTATCCAAGGGTGGAAAAAATGAAAATCTTTGCATTCATAATTTTCTTGATGCCTGCCGAGTCTCTTAGTTTTAGCTTGACTGCTGATAAGAAACAGAACTCTGAATGAGGGGCAGAAGTGGCCCAGTTTGCTCTTGTCCGTTGACGGCTAGTTCGCTGTGACAAAGGTAAAGTACAGAACAGCGACTTAACAAATCTAGCAGAATTCGCCGCAGCCGCTGTTGGTCGGCGGTGGTTTCGTCTTCGGTTTCCCAGGGACGCCCCAGTTGCGATCGCACAAATAAGGGAGCACCAAACAATGTCGCCGCACCGCCACTCAGCCACAGGGACGAGCCGGCATCCAGCCAAAAGTGCCATTTGTGGGCGCGGCGGCTGCTGCGGTACTGGAAGATGGTGGCCAGGGTGACGGCTTGGGTTTGGGTTCCTTGGGCGCGGACGGGATAGGGGTTGGCGGTGACGGTTCCTTGGCGCAATAACTGGATGAACCGGGCGATGGTTTCTGATTCGCTGCTGTTTGTTGGTTCTTGGCGCTGCATTCGTCCGTGTATTTCCCAGTAGTGGGCGGCGGTTTCCATTAACTCTCGCAGGGCTGATAGCCGATCGTAGGCTAGGTATCTGTCGTTGATCAGAAATTTCTGGATGGCTCGATCGAGGAGGGCTATGGGACTAGGCAACAGCCGCTCTTGTTGTTGCGATCGCTGTTGTTCGATCCACTCGACTATTTGCTCGTAGGCGGCACAGGCTCGGTGTCCCACTCTGTCCCACCGGGGAAAGGCTGTAATTGGTAGCAATTGAGGTCGATCGACATCGGGACAAAAACAGCTATCGGCGATTAAACCTGCTCTCACTTGGTCGATCGATTTTTGATTCGGAATTCTTCGACTTCGCTCAGAAAAAGTTTGAGATTTTAGATGGAAATTGGGCTGCGAATCTTCTGTTTCCACTACTTCCCGATGTTTCTGGCTGCCTAAAATTACTAGCATTTCGGCTACTGCGTCTCGATCGACTAAACGGCCGAGTCCCGGATAAACTAAGGCTAACAAAGTCAGCAAAGCTCGAATTTCTGGGGTAGTCGAGAGGGGACGCTGATCGTTGAGAGATTCGGCGGCGATGCCGTGTCTGGCTAGAATTTCCGTTAAACTGTAACGGGCGATCGCATCCATCCCCGGAGCAATTACGGCGATTTCCTGCGGCTCTACGGCTGCTGATTTCACTGCATCCACGATGATTTCGGCGGTTTCTCGCAGCAGTTGGGCCCGGGAAATTGTTTCGAGCGATCGAACCGATCCGGGCAAACTCAAGCCTAAAGGATAAAAACCCTCAGAATTTACGGCTAAACTTACCGCCAATTCCCCAATTTCTGGGGATAAACCCGCTTTTGCGTCCAATTTTTCGACGATGCGACACCTGCTTTCGAGTTGGGCGAGGTCTTCGGTGTCCGCCCCCAAACCCAAACGCACTCCTCCATCTGGATTGTAGGAGAAGGCTCCCGCCACGCCTCGATCGAGCATTCGATCGAACAAATGGCGGCTGATGGCTGGATAATCGTCAACATCATCTGCGATCGTAGCTTGGTATCTAGAGGTCAACTGCTGCTGGTAAGTAACATTTGGCAACAAGTAACGCCAGTAGAGTTCGCAAACAATCCCGTAAGTCAGCAGCCCCCGCGTCAAGCACCATTCCCACCACCTTTCGAGCAATTCTCCCATGCTAGCCCACAGGCTGTGCGAGCCGCCAAAGCCGACAAATCCCTGTTCCAAAATGCTCTTAATTTCTTCTCTGGGGGTGCCGCTGACAGCAGCAAGTTGTAATAAGTCTAGAGTTCGACGCACCATTCGGTTTGGACTGACTCCTGTTTGTTGCAAAATGCCTTCGTCTAATTCGCGACGCCAGAGTCGGGCGGCAAGTTCCAATTCTGTTTCCGGTTGCAGCCTCAGCGGAAATTGAGCCTTCAACTGCAGTGACTCAACTAGCAGCGGCCAAAATAGCAATACTTCTTGCTCAAAAAAACCGAAGGGTGTTGTGGAGTGAAAGGCATATTTTCCTTGGGTGGCTACGGCGATGCGATCGGCTAGTTCCAGCCGATTGTCGCCGTTAGCTGCTAATACTAAAATTGCTGGGGCTGTTTGTCCCGCCCGCCACCGCCCGGAATGCCCCCGGCTTGAAACTGTTGCGGGCAAAGACTTAACGGTTTCGCTCCAAATACAGAACTGCTCGACTAAACGAGCGGTTTTGCCGGTTTTGGCGGCTCCGACAATCCAAATTGAATTTTCTGCCGGCGTTCCCAATTTTTGTAAATCTGTTACCATACCATGAATAATTTAGTCACTAATGTCTGCTGCGAACGAACCAGCTTTTAGTTATGAATACTTCTGCGTGGAATAGGTTTGTCAAATATCTCTACAGCGCTAACCAGTGGTATAGAGATACACCTGAAAGAGCTCTAGAACAAGCTTATGATGCTGCTTTAGCAATTAAGGCGATCGAAGATGAGCATTTTGGGGGCCAACGGATTTCGGAGCGATCGGGCGATTACGGACAAAGCACCCTGTCTTACTTTAAATCCGAACTGCAAAAATACCTCAAGGTGATCCACACCAGGATGGTTGAGTTTAATGCTAGCCGTTATTTTTTGGAATTGCCCGATCGGGTGGGGGCCAAACCGCAGGCGGCAAATAATAGCACAGAGCGCCGCCAGCACGGATTAGGTTTCGACGATCGAGATGGATCGTCCCTTGTCTTTGAGAAGCTCGCATTTATTGATGGGGTCATCGATAAATATATTAATCAGGGTAAATCAACTGCGATCGTTCCGGTTCTCAGCTCAGAAAACCTCCTATTTAAATCTACAAGTAGCACCTCTCAACCTAACAGCAACCTAGGTTCAGCTAATTCAATTCAAACTCAGGCGGGCGAAGTTGACACTAACTCTGAAGAAGTTAATTTATTACCCCGATCGCTTTTGGGAACCTTGAGTCGAATCACTAAAGAACTTAACCCAGAAGCCGAAAAAGACGTAGTTAAGAATTTTCGCAATTCCCAAGTAAAAACAGTCATTTCTCTGAGATTTATATTGCTGCTAATTTTAGTTCCGCTGTTGGCAAATCAAATTTCTAAAAACTTTATTGTAGGGCCGATAGTTGACCAGTTTAGACCTCCGGAAGAATCTCGCATATTCATAAATTATGAGTTGGAAGAAGAAGCCTTTGAAAAACTAGAGCAATTTGAGCGGCAGCTCAAATTTGAAAAATTAATTGGCATTGCTCCCTCGCTTTCAGAAGAGGAAACGGAAAAGAAGATTACCGCAAAAGCAGTTGAGCTAGCGGAGGAATACCGTAGTGAAAGCGGTGGAGCCATTAAAAATATTTTTGCCGACTTAATTTCTTGCTTTGTTTTTGTCTGGATTCTCCTTGTTAACAAGAAAGAAATTGAGGTTTTAAAATCTTTCATGGACGATGTGATTTACGGACTTAGCGACAGTGCTAAGGCTTTCATAATTATTTTGTTTACGGATGTGTTTGTCGGATTTCACTCGCCGCACGGTTGGGAAATAATTCTCGAAGGTTTATCGAGGCATTTGGGACTACCAGAAAATAGGCAGTTTATATTTCTGTTCATCGCGACGTTTCCAGTTATCTTGGATACGGTATTTAAGTATTGGATATTCCGCTATTTAAACCGGAGTTCGCCTTCTGCGGTTGCAACTTACAAGAATATGAACGAGTAATATCAAATCCGGTAGCATCGGAACGAATAAACCGCGAAGACGCTGATAACGCCTTCGCGGTTTATTCGATTTTACCACCTATAAAACCCATTTGACATCTTTGAGTTTTTGGGTTGGGTGACGAAAAATATAGAGAGAAACTGGTTTCTGAGATTTACGCAAGGGGCGAGAAACCGGGTTTCTACAAGTTTTTGGTTGGGTGACGAGAAATATAGAGATCAACCCGGTTTCTGAGATTTATGCAATAGATATCAAATGGGTTCTATAGCAGTTCGATCGCGTTGTGAGGTATGCCCCATGCCCCATGCCCCATGCCCCATGCCCCATGCCCTATGCCCTATGCCCAATGCCAAGCCACACCTCATCTTTCGCTTGAAATGCTATATCTAATTCCAACGCTTCTTGCGCTGTCGCTGGTTGGCTACCGACTCCACCAGTCCCAGTGCGAGAAAGTTACTCAGCAGCGACGCATTCCCGTAACTCAGGAAAGGTAGCGGAATTCCTGTCACCGGGGCTAAGCCGATGTTCATCCCAATATTTACGAATACCTGAAAAATTAACATTGACAGTACCCCGATCGCCAGCAATGAACCAAAATTGTCGTTAGCAGTCTGAGCAATAATCACCAACCGGAAACAAATTATCCAGAACGTCACCAGAACGCAAATACAGCCAATAAAGCCCAATTCTTCGCCGATCGCTGAAAAGATAAAGTCCGTATGCTGTTCGGGAATAAAGTTAAGTTGAGTTTGGGTTCCGTGAAACAAACCCCTGCCTTTGAGCTCCCCAGCCCCGATCGCAATCCGAGATTGAATCAAGTGATATCCGCTGCCTAAAGGGTCTTTCTCGGGGTTTAAAAAGCCTGTCAGGCGCATTTTTTGATAATCCTGAAGCACACCCCAAAAAATATGTCCGACGTGTCCCGAAACCACGTTCACCAGCACAGCAGCAAAAGTCCCCAACCAAGGCCAAGGTAGGCTTCGCCAAGCGATAATCCCCGCAACGACTACCCAAGCAATCCAAATCGGTGTAGACAAGTTGTTTAGGAGAACCGAGATTAGAGGAGAAAACAGTAATATCAGCCAGCCGGGATTAACATTACCCCAGTAAAACATCCCCATTGTGATCGCGCCAAACACCAGAGAAGTACCTAAATTTGGTTCAGCAAAGATCAATCCCCAGGGTAGGGCCATAATCGCCAGCATCTTCAACATATCCCTGACTGTGGGGACAGTTTTGTCGTGTAGGAGAGCTGCTAAAGTGATAATCATCCCTACTTTGGCAAATTCTGACGGTTGCAGGTAAAAGCCGCCGATATTGATCCATCGCTGGGCACCGAGCCCTGTAGTACCGATAAATCGAACTGCGATTAGTGACAAATTGATAACTGTGTAAATCGGCCATTTCCACTGAAGGAGTATTTCGTAGCGACAGCGGGAAATGATTACGGCTATGAACAAACCGACTGCGCCAGTTACCCAATGTCGCCACCAGTCGATCAGCCCCTGGTTGATTTCGACGCTGCGGATCATGATTCCGCCGAAGATGGTGAGGCCTATGCAGGCGATAAACAGCCAAGGATCTGATTCTTCCCAGGGTTTGAAGATGGATTTCCAGCGGTTTCTGCTTTGTATTCTCTGCAACATGAGGATTTTAGATTTTAGATTTTAGATTTTAGATTATCGAACCGATGTTCGGAAGTTGTGGATATATTTCCGATTCTGAGCTTACACCGTACTGCGCGAGCATTGGTGTCAGTACGTCACTTTATTCGGCGACTCCTACAGAGGTTCCGGGCCTTCAGCTACGGGCCGGTAGCTGATTCGCACCAATCCCGTGGCCTGTGCATTCCGCACCAATCTAGGGCTTAATTAATTCGCGTTCCGATTTTTTCATTAGTTAAAGCCCAAAAAATTGCTTGGGGGATCTTGGTTTTACAATCAAAACGCCCAAACGCCGATCGACAGGCGATTTCCACTGGCCCACCAAGTCAACACTAAGCGCAGCGCACGCGCTACAAACCCTGCACAGCAACCAATCTTCACCTAGGATGGGTCGGGGGCGCGCCTTACCTGGATTTAATAGCCGATCGCCCCCCAAGCCCTAAAATCATCCTTTGGCGGGTTCGTAAAGATACTCAAAACCGTTACCGTCGAGGTCTCTACCATAAAAAGAGGCTGTACCGTCGCGGTGTTCGTGAATCTGGGTGACGGAAACACCTTCGGATTTAAGCTGTTCGTAGGCGGATTCCATTTCGGTGCGATCGTCAAACACAAAGCCAAAATGCGGCCCTGCTTGGTCGTAACTCGGACTCAACAGCGCCAAGCCGTCCTCTCCGGCTTTCAAGTAAGCCCAGTCTGCATCTTTCCACACTAACTCCATACCCAAATTTCGGTAGAATTCAGCAGATTTTTCGATGTCTTGCACGCAGACGGCTACGTGTCCCAATCGTTTTAGTTTCATATCTAGAATTTTTATGGTTGTGTTTGAGTTTATTGTATCTTTTTTTTGATTTGTTTCTCGGTTAATTAGGTATTTTTTATAAATTTTTGGTGTGAGCTAACTGTACCTTTTCTACTTGTTTGCTGGCATTCATTGGGCTGAACAGTTTAATAGTGCGATCGAATTTTTCTTGGGCTCTATCGGTGTTACCAAGTTATTGTTCTGTCAGGGCTAGTTGATAGCAAGCTTCGGCTCGGTTTAATTTGTTGGAGCGATCGAGTATTTGGGTTGCTTCAGCTAGGTGCAGCAGGGCTTGGTCAAATTCTCCTTGTTCTCGGTACAGCGCTGCTATACCGTTGAGAGCTTTGGCTTTGATGGTACTGTACTGGTTTTGGTCGGATCGGGCGATCGCTTGGCGGTACAAGCTCAAAGCTTTCTCTGTCTCTCCCAGGTTTTGATAGGTGGCGGCGAGAAAAACTAACTTGTATCCCGTACCCACCAACTGACTGTTTTCCCGATCGACATAAAGTTTTTCGGCGAGATCCTCCGCCTCTTTTTTGGCTCCGACACAGGAGTTGAGGAAAGCTAAGCCGACATCGATCGAATAGCTGTTAATCCCGATTTCGTCCCGCGAAGTTTTCAGCTTGACAAATATCTCCATAGCTGATTCTAATTCCCGCATTTCTATTTGACAAAAACCTATATTAAGTAAGTCGGTGGGGAAAAACACAACTGTGTTAAGAAAGATAAATGAGGCTAAAACCCCAATCCCTCCTGCATTCTGTCTCCTGACTCCTGCCTCATCCCAACTACAAATATTTACGCCTTTCTACTTAATTGCAGCGTTAACTTTCCAAAATTCCAGATTAGCTTGTTTGCCGTTTTCCGGTTCACTGCTTTTCGCTATAATTTGCAAAGATTTAGTGGCTTTTATTTCCGATATTTGGTGGCATTCTATCGCTTGATTTATCTCGCCTAAGATGCGGTAAGAAACGCCTAAAAGACTGTAAAGACCGCTCAAATAATAATCAGAAGTCACATTGTTAAGTGTGGAGGGGAAGTTGACAGACAAGCTTCTGACATCCGCACAAATCAAGTCGAGTTTATATTCAGGAGCCAGCAGCTATGTCTATTAACGATGTTGAAACAGCGATCGTGGATGAACAAATTCGCCCTCAAGAATCCGATCGCGTTCGTTTTCAAAACAGTTGGTGGCCGGCGAAGTGCGATCCTCTTCGTTGGCGTAGCCCCCTAGGGCGGGCTTCGCTAACGAGACCTGACTTTTGAACCTGGTGAGGTGGTTCGCGTGGTGGGAATTGAGAATATTACTTTAATAGTTGAAGCGTCGTTATAAATCAAAGGGTTAGGGAGTCAAGCTATAAGTTTATAGCATCCCAAAGTTCAGGCCAAACTACAATCAGGAGAAAGTAATCATGACTGTCAGCCATTTACAAAGAGCGATCGTTGAAGAAGAAATTAAACCAAATCAGTCCGGCAGTGTGCGATTTCAAAGCAGTTGGTGGCCGGCCAAGTGCGATCGAGAAATAACTTTGCAACCCGGTGAAGTTGTTCGCGTCGTGGGACTTGACAACATTACTCTGATAGTTGAAGCGTAGTTGGGAAACAATCTGGAGGTGGGGAGTTATCGGAGGCTATAAAAAATAAATTTGCGATCGCGTTTCTATTTCGATACATTTCTCTTCAAGCGCGCGATCGCACTCATCACCTCTATTATATCAATTCCGGCTGCACTCCTTATGATATAGAGGACACGGCAGTGACGTGTCCCTACAATCAATCGTGGTAGGGAAACGGCACTGCCGTGTCCTCCGTTTATATCATTCCGATGCTAACGGAATTGATATTAATTTCAATATTCTAGAGTTTAACCTCAACCACAACTCACGGCTGACAGCTGACGGGGTGACAACCCCGTTAAAACATAGACTCAATCAAGGACATAGCTCTCATACCCTTCTGAAAAAATGGCA